>DATFGG010000032.1:0-3121 GCA_035249665.1 Actinomycetota bacterium
GGACTCGCCTTCACGCTGGGTCGTCTCGATGGAAGCGTGACGCTCGACGAGATGGCGGAGCACGCGGGTGCACTCGATCGTGTGACCGAGCTCCCCGTCTCGGCGGACCTCGAGAACGGCTACGGCGCCGAGCCGGAGCAGACCGCGGCGGCGATCCGTCGTGCCGCGGAATCGGGTGCAGTCGGCGGGTCGATCGAGGACTTCGACCGCGACGAGCGCCGGCTCTATCCGCTGGACCACGCGACCGCACGGATCGTCGCGGCGGTGGAGGCGGCTCGCGGACTCCCGCTCCCGTTCACCCTCACCGCGCGGGCCGAGAACCACATCCGGGGGAACCCCGACACGCAGGACACGATCCGCCGGCTGCAGGCGTTCGAGGAGGCCGGCGCCGATGTCCTCTACGCCCCCGGTCTCGACACCATCGAAGACATCCGGACGGTCTGCGGATCGGTGGGGAAACCAGTGAACGTGCTGGCCCGGCCGTCGATGCGCCTCGTCGAGCTCGTCGACGCGGGTGCGCGCCGCGTGAGCGTGGGCGGTGCGCTCACGTGGACGGCCGTGAAGGCGTTCGCCGACGCGGCGACCGCGATCCGCGACGGCGGAGACCTCTCGGCTCTGGACGCCCACGTGCCGCTGGCCGACTGGTTCGGGGGATGAGGATTCCTGGTCAGCTGCCGCTGCGGTAGCGGACGTACACGGTGCCGTTATCGAAGCGGCGCTCCTCAAGCAGGTCGAGGTCGATGCGCACGTCGTCGGGGAGCGCCCGCGTGCCACCTCCGACCACCACCGGTGAGAGGAACAGCTGGATCTCGTCGACCAATCCCGCCCGGATCGCCTGCGCCGCGAGATCGGGACCGCCCACGGACATGTCCCGCTCCGCGGAGGCCTTCATCTCGCGGACCACGTCGGGATCGAAGCTCCGTTCGAGCCGCGTCTTCCCACTGGTCACGGCGTCGAGCGACCTCGAGTACACGATCTTCTCCGCCGCTCGCCAGATGCGGGCGTAGTCCTCGATGGTGGACGGCTCGCCCGTGGTGTCCATCGTCTCCCAGGGCACCAGCACCTCGTACATCCGTCTCCCCAGGAGGTACGTGCCGATCGGCCGCTCCAGGTCGTTGACGAAGGCGTGGACCTCCTCATCCGGCGCGGACCAATCGAAGTTCCCCTCCGCGTCTGCGACGTAGCCGTCGAGCGACATGATCGCGGCGTAGGTCAGCTTCGCCATGGTCCTCACCCTGTCGCTCGGAGCCGCCGACGACAACACCACACGGGTTGCGTTCTCTTGCCACGCCGAGGCGTCTGCTAGCGTCGCCCGGTCGGTCGGATGGGGGGTTCATGCAGCGCATACGTACCGCCGCGGTCGTTCTCGCCGCGGGGCTCGTCGTGACGGCGTGTCAGAGCGTCACGACCGGCGAGCCGGTCGACGAGCCGCGGGCGGGGTTGGGAGGGATGGGGATCGTCCCGTCCGGACCTCCAACCGAGTTGCTCGGTCCCGAGTTCTTCCCTTGCCATCCCGGGAAAGGCGACGCCAGCTACACGAAGTACGGGGTCGGCAGGATGCGCCGCGGCGGCCTCGAACGCGAGGAGCTGGAGCCGGACCACATCGTGATCGACGGGCACGGGGTCAACTTCCACGGTAGGGATCGGGTCGTCGACGGCGGCACGATCGAGATGGAGATGGACGAGGACTACTTCGGTCCCAGCGTGCTGAAGGGCCCGGCCGGAGCGACCGTCACGATCGAGCTCGAGAACGAAGGGGTTCGCCAGCACAACTTCAGCGTGCGGGGTCAGGGGATCGACCTGACATGCGGTGTGCGGGCACGAGATGAGGTCGAGGTCGTCTTCCCTCGCTCGGGTTTGCTCGCGTTCACCTGCAAGTTCGGGGACAGATCGGGCATGCGAGGGGCGTTCGTCGTCCAGGGGTGAGCGTCGCGGTTCGCCTACCCTGAGGCTCGATGAAGGCGATCGTCCAAGACCGCTACGGATCGGCCGACGTCCTCGAGCTCCGAGAGATCGATCGACCGACCGCGAGCGATGACGAGGTGCTCGTCCGCGTTCATGCGGCCTCGGTTCACGCGGACGTGTGGCACGCGATGAAAGGCGTGCCCTACGTCCTCCGAGCGATGGGCTCCGGATTGCGCGCGCCGAAGCACCATGTCCCGGGCACCGATCTGGCCGGCGTCGTCGAGTCGGTCGGCGCGAACGTCACGCGGTTCCGGCCGGGTGACGAGGTCTTCGGCCTGAGCCTCAGCGCCAACCTATGGCGCAACGGCGGCGCTTTCGCGGAGTACGCGTCGGTCCCCGGGGCCACGCTCGAACCGAAGCCGACGAGGCTCACGTTCGAACAGGCCGCCGCCGTCCCCACGTCCGGATCGCTCGCGGTGCAGCACGTGCGCGACGAGGCCCGGATCCGACCGGGACAGACGATCCTGATCAACGGCGCGGGCGGCGCCGTGGGAAGCTTCGCGGTCCAGCTCGCCAAGGCGTGGGGAGCGACCGTGACCGCCGTGGATGCCACCGAGAAGCTCGAGATGCTCCGATCGATCGGCGCGGACCAGGTCCTCGACTACACGAAGGAGGACTTCACCCGGCGCGATGAGCGGTACGACGTCGTCTTGGACATCGCAGGGAACCGCCCGTGGCGGGAATGTCGGCGCGCGCTCGCTCCAGACGGGACGTACGTGCTGAGCGGCTTCGACCAGTACGGGCGGTCGGGCCATCGCTGGTTCGGGAGTCTCGGACGCTTCGCCCGGCTCATGGTGATCGCACCGTTCATACCTCAGGTCCATCCCCTCCGCGGCGCGAAGGACCCCGGTGACCGACTGGTCGTCCTGAAGGAGCTCATCGAAGCTGGGAGGCTCACGCCCTTCATCGATCGGACGTTCCCGCTGAGCGAGGTCCCCGAGGCGATCCGCTACCTGGAGACCGGACGGGCTCGAGGCAAGATCGTCGTCACCCTGTCTCCCGGCGAGGGATCGCGCGCGTAGCCGACCCGCTCGAGGAGGCGGGGCTCACGCGCCGACGCTACTTCTTGCCCAGGAGCGTGCCGAACACCGTGCGCAGGGTCCGACGCCCGTCGGCCGTCGTGAACAGATCCTTCGCGAGGCCGATCCCGATGTCC
>DATFGG010000033.1:0-9117 GCA_035249665.1 Actinomycetota bacterium
CAGCACCGGCGAGTTCCGCTTCCGGCCGGGTCCGGTGTTCACGCATCTGCTCCTCGCCGACGAGATCAACCGCACGCCACCCAAGACCCAAGCCGCCCTCCTCGAGGCGATGGAGGAGCACCAGGTCACCACCGAGGGCGAGAGCCGCCCGCTACCGGAGCCGTTCCTAGTGGCGGCCACGCAGAACCCGATCGAGTTCGAAGGCACGTATCCGCTCCCGGAGGCGCAGCTGGATCGATTCCTGTTGAAGCTCGCCGTGTCCTATCCGGGTCGTGACGCGGAGCGGGCCGTCTTGGGGATGCATCACGCGGGACGGGACCCGCACGACCTCGATGCGCTCGGCGTCCGACCGGTGGCCGGACCGGACGATCTGCGCGCCGGGTCGGACGCCGTCAAGGAGGTGCGGGTCGACGACGAGGTGTTCTCGTACATGCTCGACCTCGTGGAGGAGACCCGCCGGACGCCCGCACTGTCCCTCGGTGTGAGCCCCCGCGGGGCAGCGATGCTCCTGACGGCGGTGAAGGCCTGGGCGTACCTCTCGCAACGGGACTTCGTGACGCCCGACGACGTGAAGACCTTGCTCCGTCCCACGTGGCGGCACCGCGTGGTCCTGCGTCCCGAGATCGAGCTCGAGGGAGCGACGGCGGACTCCGTCCTGGACGGCATCGCCGAGCGGGTCGCCGTGCCCCGATAGGTGATGCATCTTCGACCCCGGCTCGTCGCGGCGTTCCTGGCGGCCGGCGTCCTCGCAGCCGTCGCTCCCGCCGACCCAACGCTCGTCCTCGTTGGCGCGACCGTCCTCATCGCGGTCCTCGTGGTCGTCGACGTCGGCCTGGCTCCGAGGGCGACCGCGTTGCGACCGCGCCGGACGGTCGCCGCCGTGCTGCGGATGGGCCGGCCTGCCGAACTTCTCGTGGAGCTGCACAATCCCACCGATCGAACGCTCGCGGTCGAGATCCACGATGCGACGCCACCGTCGATGGATCGCGAGCCCACTCGGCACCACGTCTCGATCGAGGCCGGGGGCTGGTCGCAGCTCCTCGCCTCGATCCGCCCGGAACGTCGGGGTCGCGCCTCGATCGGGCCGCTCACGATCCGGACGGCGGGACCGCTGGGTCTCGCCGGCCGGCAGTCGACGGTTCTGCTGGTCGACGAGGTGAAGGTCTACCCTGCGCTCCGGGGCCGCGCCGAGGTCGAGCTCCGCTTCCGGCGGGCGCAGCTCCTGCAGTCGGGGCTGCGATCGACGGCCTACCGGGGTGGGAGCGACGAGTTCGACTCGCTCCGCGAGTACCGGTCCGACGACGAGTTCCGGCGGATCAACTGGAAGGCGACCGCGCGATCCCCGCGGCCGATCGCCAACGAGTACCGCGAGGAGCACAACCAGCAGGTGGTGATGCTGCTCGACGCGAGCCGGGCCACGGCCGGCCAGGTGGCCGGCGTGTCCCGGCTCGAGCACTCCCTGGACGCCGCGATCGCCGTCGCGGACCTCGCGGCCCGCGTCGGCGATCACGTCGGCGCGCTCGCCTTCGGCCGGGACGTGCGGGCGTTCGTCGAGCCTCGGGGCGGCCCGTCACAGCCACCGCGCATCCTTCAGCTCCTCTTCGACCTCGAGGCGGGACTGTACGCCCCCAACTACCCGCTGGCGTTCGCCACGCTCCTCGCGCGGCACCGTCGCCGTTCCTGGCTGGTCCTGTTCACGGATCTCTCGGAGGAGTCGGTCCTCGAACCGTTGCTCCGGGCGATCCCTGTGCTGTTGTCGAGGCACCTCCTCGTCGTGGCGAGCGTGCGGGACCCGGAGGTCGAGACACTCGCCACCTCGGTGCCGTGGACGTCCGAAGACGCCTACGACCGCGCGTCCGCAGCCGGGTTCGTGACGTGGCGCGATCGTGCCGCCGCCCGGATCAGGGGGCTCGGCGCCACGGTGATCGACGCGCAGCCGGGCGCCCTGGCGGCCTCGGTGGCCGACGAGTACCTCCAGATCAAATCGCGGGGCCGACTCTGACCGCACGGGCCTGTCCGCCCGGCGCCGTGCCGGGGGACCGACCCCTCGTCGTCGGGAAGAGGAGGAGCGCGAGATACGCGGCCACGACGACCGCCCCGATCAGGACCTCCGCGATCGGTGCCCCGGTGCGGCCGGTGACGAACCCCTCGATCCCCGCAGCGACGGCGAAGGCCGGGATCGCGCCGAGGATCAGAAGGACGGCGTCGCGAGCCTCCTCGCCCAGCGCCGTCACCCGACCTCGGTCCCCCGGATCGACCATCGCCCATCCGACGCGGAGTCCGGCGCCGCCCGCGATGCAGATCGCGGTGAGCTCCAGGAAGCCGTGCGGCAGGACGAGCGCCCAGAACGTCCACCCCTCCCCGGCCGCCTGGAACCCGCCCGCGAGGAGCCCGATGAAGACGGCGTTCGTCGTGATCACCCAGATCGTCCCGATGCCGAACGTGATCCCGAGGGCGAAGGCGAGGAACGACACCTGCACGTTGTTCTGGAAGATCAGGGTGGAGAGTGCGGCCGATCCGGGGTCGCCCGGTCCCGCGACGGCACCCGCGTCCCGCATCGCCTGGCGCGAGGCCGATGGCAGGAGGCCCGCCTGAGCTTCACGAGAGCTCGCGACCCACAGGTCGGTCGCGAGGATCACCATGACCATCAGGATCGCGATCACCGCGACGAACGGAAGCGTGCGACGGAAGACGGCTCGATACCGCGTCACGAAGAACCGGAGGAACGAGCGACCCGACGTGGCGCTTCCCCCGTAGATCGCTCCATGCGCGCGGGACACGAGGCCGTTGAGGTAGCGCTCGAGTCCGGGGTCGTGGTACCGCGTCTGCGCCTCGGCGAGGTGCGAGGATGCGCGGAGGTAGAGCCGAACGGTCTCCGTGATCTCGCCGCCCGGTCGCGAGCTGAGCGCACGGCTCCCCCCGGCAGTGGTCTCCTCCAGTCGGCTCCATTCCGGCCGATGCGTTTGGATGTACGAGTCGAGATCCACCGATGGCGAGTCTAGGCGCCGCGTCGAGCTGCCCGTCGAGATGCCGGATACACACGACGGGGTGCGAGATCGATTGAAAGGAGAGGAGTGAGCGCGCACGGTCGTACGGTGACGCCCGAGGCGGTCACGATCGCCCTCGACGTCGCCGGCCTGGGTTCGCGGATGATCGCGTGGCTCATCGATACCCTGATCCAGCTCGCGATCGCGGTACCGATCGTGCTCGGGGTCGGGGCGGGAGACATCGCCGGAAGCGTGGAGGTGGTGGTGCTCTCGTTGATCGTGTTCCTGCTCTTCTGGGGCTACTACCCGATCTTCGAGCTGTCGTGGCAGGGACAGACGCCGGGCAAGCGCGCACAGCGGCTCCGCGTGATCCGGACCGACGGCCAGCCGGCGGGCGGCGCCGCGATCATGGTCCGTAACCTGATCAGGATCCTCGACGTCTTGCTCTTGCCGTTCCTGGCGGTGATCTCGATGATCGTCACGGCGCGGGCGCAGCGACTCGGCGACCTCGCGGCGGGCACCCTGGTGGTCCGGGAGGCACGGTTCACGGCACCCGAGTCCGTCGTCTCGGCGAGTCGCCCCGATCTCCCGGCAGTGGATGCGACGGGGTTGTCGGAGCGCGACTACGACGTGATCCGGTCGTTCCTCGCTCGGCGGCTGTCGCTCGACGCGACGGCCCGCTGGCGTCTCGCAGCGCAGCTCGCGTCCGCCGTCCGCGGTCGCGTCGGGTCGCTGCCCGACGGGCTCGCCGACGAGACGATGCTCGAAGCGGTCGCGCAGTCCTACCGGCAGCGGTTCGAGAACGGCGGATCGGCGCGGTGAGCCGGGCGGCCGCGGTGTCTACCTGCGGCCGACCGCCTCGATCAGATCTGCGGCGTGGGTGACGCCGTCCGCGTCGCGGATCCGCTCGCCGAGCGCACCCAGGCTCGATCGGAGCGTCTCGTCTGCCGCCAGCCCGTCCACCGCGGCGATGAGCTCGTCGTCGGCGAAGTCGTACGTCGCGAGCCGAACCCCGTACCCCAGCTCGTGCATCCGCTGGGCGTTGTCGTACTGATCCCAGAACAGCGGGAGTACGACCATGGGCTTGCCGAAGTGCAGCGACTCCGTGACGGTGTTGTTCCCGCCGTGCGTGATCACGAGGTCCACCTCGGGGATGATGCTCGTCTGTGGGACGCGCGCTTCTCCCCACATGTTGTCGGCGAGGCCGAACTCGTCCGCGCGCGGCCCCTTCGACACGACGTAACGGTGCTTGGTGCGGCCGAGCACCTCGACGAGCCGGCGCATCAGGTCCACGTCCGCCGATCCGAGCGAGCCGAGCGAGAGATAGATCAGCGATCCCTCGCCGTCCCGGAGCCGCTCCGGCACGGACCACGCGTCCTCCGTGTCACGGACCGACGACTCGAGGCGGTGCCACGCGGATCCGAGCGGCCGCGCACGGAGATAGTCGGCGGCATCGGGGAACACGGACAGGTTCAGGTGCTCCGACTCGTGGATGAACTCGAGGTCGGGGAGGGCGGGTGCCCCCTGCTCCAGCATCCAGTCGTTGAAGCCGGACCAGAGATCGCGGTGGGTCCGGTCGTACTCCGCGCGGAACTCCTCCCACCCGCTCGGGTCGTCGATCGGGTAGCCGCTGAACGTCGGCGGGAGGTCGGGATCCTTCCGTTCGAGCGGGTTGCAGCTCATGATCCGCACCCAGGGCGCGCCGTGGGTGAGGAGGGCCGGGAAGCCGCTCACGTTGTCCTCGACGATCACGTCCGGCCGCGCGCGCGCCAGGATCTCCTGGAGCTGCGGCTCGCAGAACTTCGCTCCGTCGATCAGCGACTCCCACACCGGTCGGATGAACGTGTCGAGCTGCTCGATCGTCGGTTTGCGGAACTCCGGGGCCGTCTCCGTGATGAAGTCGGTCCAGAACTGCCCGGCATCCTGATCGCCCTCGGCCGGAGGGGCGAGGTCCACGAGGTCCTCTTCGAAGCCGAGGGGCTCGAGCCGGCCTCGCCAGGAAGCCTCCGCCGCGAACACCACGCGGTGGCCCCGCTGCCGGAGGACGCTGCCGATCCCGATGCAGTTGTTCGTCGGCCCGTACGCGCTCTCGGGCATGAAGACGATCGTGAGCCGGTCGGTCATGGTCCGGTCCTCCTCGTGGGGTGCGTATCCATATCACCCCGGAGCGGCGGTGTCGGGCGCCCCTACCCCACGAGCCGGACCGGCACGAGCCCGAAGTTCTCCCCACCCTGTGGGTCGAGCCCATCCGGCGTGTAGCCCTCCCAATGTGCCACCATGCAGCGAGCGTTCGCGTCCCGCTCGATCTCCGGGACGTGGGCGCACGCCGTGAGTGCCTCGCCCTGGTTGCCGCGATAGACGGCGACCACGGTCAAGCGGGCGAACCCGATGATGTCGTACTTGTCGACGGCGCAGTTCGTCGTGGCGTAGTCCTCCGGAGCGCACACGTTCCCGTTCGCGTCGATCTGGGTCGACGGCCGGTTGACGGGGAAGTAGAGGGGGACCACCTCTCCGTCGGAGCCGGGCTGCGCGGCCGCCTCGATGTCGTGGTCGAGCGCCGCCCCGAAGTTCCCCTGCCCCCGACAGACGTAGGTGTGGGTGTCGTCAGCGATGCCGCCGTAGAAGTCGGAGTCGATCGGCAAAGGCAGCGGGAACCCCTCCAGCATCCATTCCTCGAACTGGGGGGGCGTCGAGTTGTTGCAGTGCACCGGGGGCAGGATGTCCCAGTTCAGCAGGTCGAGCGTGCCCCACTCGGCGTTCGCGAGGTCCGGGTTCGTCTGCGCGTTGCTCGAGTTGTTCCACCAGAACGCGCAATCCATCCCCTCGTTGCTCGTGGGATCTTCCGGAGGGATCTCGCAGTCGCTCAGGCGGTTGGCGGACAGCATCAGCGGCGCCACCCTCTCACCGATCCCCGCACCGCCCCAGGATGCGACCGCCTCGGTCGTCACAGCTGCCTCCGCGTCGGCGCCGAGCACCGGGGCGAAGAAGAGCGGCCGATCCGTCGTCACCTGCACGGTCACCAACCCCGCGGGAGAGTCGCAGCTGGGGAAGAAGGTCGGGTACCCCGAGACCAGGTCGGCTCCGGTCTGGTTGGCGACGGCGTAGAACCTGGCCTGGACGACGGCCTCTCCCGTCCCCTCCTTCTGTCCACAGGACTGCGCCGCCGCGAGCGCTGCCGCGTCGGCTGCGTTCACGAGGGCTCGGCGGGCGTACAGGAGGGACCCCACGTCGACGACCAGGACCATCATGCCGAACATCGCGAGGAGGCTCAGCGCCACGATGACGAGCACGGCACCATCCTCGGCGCGCGGTGTCCGGCGGGAGCGCGGGCGCTGCATGGTGTCTGGGCCTCCGAGGATCGTTCAGGGGAAGTCGATGGTCGTACGGAGATGTCCCCCGGCGCATCCACTGAAAGACCTAATTGCTGTAGGGGCTTTGGGCGGTGATCGTTGATGAAAGGGGATGTCGCGCTCGGCCTACACTCCGCGTCGTGCGAGGAGCCTCTGACGACCCGGCCGACAGGGTCGCCTCGACGGCCGCCTCGGTCTCCTCCCCGCGCCGCTGCCCGAACGGTCGCCGAGAGGGGCAGTCACGGTGGCGGATGCGCTCGCGCTCCGTGACGCGGCGTCCCTGTTCGCGGCGGCCTCCGCCACCCGACCGCCGCGCGCGGACGATCGGAGGCTGCGCTACGGTCGCCAGTGTTCGCCGACGAAGGAGAGGAGCCGGAGGATGACCACGCGAGAGGAGGCGATCGAAACGCTCGAGCGTGGTCACCGCGAGATCCGCCGGTTGATCAAGCGGATCCCTCCGCACTGGATGGCGAGGCCCGGTGTCGGGGACGGCGACTGGACACCGAAGGATCTCCTCGGACACCTCTGTTCGTGGGAGGAGAAGGTCCTGGAGGCGCTGGCTGCCTGGGATGCGGGGGAGCGCGCGCCGATCGACCGCGACATCCACTCGAGCTCGATCGGGGCGATCAACGCGGAAGGTGTCCGCCGGCGCTCGCGACACACCCTCGCGCGCGTGCAGCGGGACTGGGACAACGTGCACGGTGCGCTGATCCGTGCGATCCGGTCGATGCCGGACGCGCGCTGGGAGAACCCGGCGACCCCACGCGGGAGGAAGGCCCTCGGGCATCGGATCGGGCAGCTGCTCCTGGGCGCGGGTCCCTTCGGGCATGCCGAGGCGCACGTGCGGGACCTGGAATCGTTCGTCGAGTCGATCCCGGAGGGGGAGCGCTGAGGGGCTACGCGTGGATGATCACGGGCGTGCCGTACTCGAGCAGCGGGAGCAGTCGATCGAGGGTCGTCTCGGACACCCGGACGCACCCGGCGCTCACGCTCTGTCCGATCGAGGAGGGGTTGTTCGTGCCGTGGATCGCGAGCTGGTTCCCACCCGACCAACCGGCAGGCAGGCGCGGCTGGATCCCACTGATCCCGAACGCGAAGGACCCGAGGGCGCTTCCGGCGGCGAAGGGCACCCGATCGGTCACGAAGTACTCGCCGACAGGCGTTGGAGATGACGGCGCGCCCGTCGCCCCCGAGGCGCGGAAGAGGACCTTGCCGAACTTCCGCACCGTGACCTGGTGCAGGGACAGATCGACCTCGACCCGCACGCGGGTCGCGTCTCGTTCCAGACCGCGGAGGCGGATCCAGCCTTCGCGCCGCGGCCAGGTGTAGGGGAGCTCGACGCGTCCCCACCTGCCGTCGGGCGAGACCTCCTCGACCCAGGCCACGATCCGTATCCCGAAGTACTTGGAGCCTGAGGGCACGACGCCAACCTGCGCGGCGCCCAGACGGGGCCAGGCGAACGCAGGAAGGGTGCGCGGCACCTCGACCAGAACATCGGTCCACCGAGCGACGCGAACGGCCGCTCGCGCGATCTCCCGGCGAACCGGCCGAACGCCCGACGCCGGGAGCGCGAATCCCCGAGGAGGAGCGCTCGCAACGACCGCGACGGCCGAGGTCCCGGAGGGCGCTGCGTTCGCCCCTGCCTGCGCCCCGACCATGTTCGCCGCCATCGGGGTGAGCAAGCCCAGCGCGACGGCCAGAACGACCGTGAGCTTCGAACGTTGGGGGGAACGTCGCCGCATGCCTCCCTATCGGCGGGTGCGACGAAGTACCTAAGTCCAAGTAGTCGATTGCCCGCGACGTGCTGCGGGCCGTAGCCTGGAGCGACGGCGTTCGGCCGAAGGGTGAGAAGGAGCGTATGGATGGATGCGATGAGGGAAACGGCACGCGAGCTGGTAGCCCCCGGTAAGGGGATCCTCGCGGCGGACGAGTCCAGCGGAACGATCGAGAAGCGTTTCGACCAGATCGGCGTCGGATCCACGGAGGACACCCGGCGTGCCTACCGACAGCTCCTCTTCACCACACCCGGTCTCGAAGAGCACATCTCCGGCGTGATCCTCTTCGATGAGACGATCCGTCAGTCGACCGACGACGGGATCCGATTCACCGAGGTGCTCGAGAAGACGGGAGTGATCCCGGGGATCAAGGTCGACACCGGTGCCAAGCCGCTCGCGCTGTTCGAGGGCGAGACCGTGACCGAGGGACTCGACGGGCTCCGGGAGCGCCTCGCCGAGTACCGGGACCTCGGTGCTCGCTTCGCGAAGTGGCGGGCCACGTACTTCATCGGCGACGGCCGCCCCACCGACCTCGCGGTGCTCGCGAACGGGCACGCGATGGCGCGCTACGCCGCGCTCTGCCAGGAAGCCGAGATCGTGCCGATCGTCGAGCCGGAGACCCTGATGGACGGAGAGCACGACCTCGCGGCGTGTGAGGACGCCACCGGGCGCGCGCTCGATGGGCTGTACGCGCAGCTTCGGGAGCAGCGGGTCGAACTCGCCGGCACGCTCCTGAAGGTGAACATGGTGGTTCCCGGGAAGGGAGCTCCGACACAGGCGAACGACACCGCGATCGCGGAAGCCACGCTCCGAACGCTCCGGGCGCACGTTCCCGACGAGGTGCCCGGGATCGTGTTCCTGTCCGGCGGGATGACCGACGAGCAAGCGACGAGCCGACTGAACGAGATCAACCGACTCGATGACGCGCCGTGGGAGATCTCCTTCTCGTACGGCCGCGCGCTCCAACAGCGACCGCTCACCCTGTGGGGGGGCGATGCCGCCAAC
>DATFGG010000034.1:0-9259 GCA_035249665.1 Actinomycetota bacterium
TGGCGGCTCGCGCGGCCGGTCTTCCGGTGTGGGCCCGTCAGCAGGCGATCGCCGCCGTCGCCCAAGCGCATCGATCGATCGCGGTCGCGGGCACGACCGGCAAGACGACGACGACCTCGATGATCGCCACCGTCCTCGAGCGGGGAGGCCTGGAGCCCACCTACCTGATCGGGGGCGACCTGAACGAGAGCGGGAGCGGCGCGAAGGCCGGCACCGGAGATCTGTTCCTCTTCGAGGCCGACGAGAGCGATGGCTCCTTCCTCCTGATCGACCCCACGATCGGCGTCGTCACGAACATCGAGCTCGACCACGTGGACTTCTATCCCGGCGGCGCGGAGGAGCTGCGCATGGCCTTCGCCGAATTCTGCGCTCGCTCGGCGCAGCTCGTGATCTGCGGGGATGATGCGGGTGCCCTCGCCGCCGTCTCGCTGGCCGGCGTCGCCGCGATCCGCTACGGCACCGCGGCGGATGCCGACGTGCGGCTGACGATCTCGACCCCGGGTCCCGGGGGAGCGAGCGGCTCCCTCCTGGTGGCAGGTGTCGAGGTGCCACTCTCCCTGCAGATCGACGGGGCCCACAATCTCCTGGACGCCGCGGCCGCTGTCGCGGTCTCAGGGCTCGTGGGGGTTTCCCCTTCCGACGCCGCTCGCACGCTCGCATCCTTCGACGGCGTACATCGGCGCTTCGAGGAACGGGGGAGGGTCCGTGGGGCCCGGTTCGTCGACGACTACGCCCATGTCCCCACGGAGCTGTCGGTGACCCTGGCGGTGGCGCGCGCCACGCGGCCTGGCCGGCTCGTGGCGGTGTTCCAGCCGCACCGCTATTCACGGACGCAGGCGCTCTGGCGCGACCTGGGCGCGGCGCTCACGGAGGCGGATCTCGTGATCGTCACCGACGTCTACGGGGCGAACCAGGAACCGATCCCCGGGGTGACGGGAGCGCTCGTCGTCGACGGGGTGCGCGCCGCGTCCCCCGAACGAGAGGTGGTGTACGCCCCGCACCGCGAGGAAGCGATCGCCTTGCTCGCCCGCGAGATCCGCGACGGTGATCTCGTGATGACCCTCGGATGCGGTGACATCTGGACGGTTGCCGACGCCGCGCTCACGAGGATCCGCGAGGCCGATGACTGCGCCTGACCTGGCGGAGGCCGAGCGGATCCTCCATGCTCGACTGGGGCCGGGCGTGCGGGTGGGCTTCCCGATCGCCCCCCTGACCACGTTCCGGATCGGGGGACCGGCGGCCCTCTTCGTCGAGGCGCAAGGCGACGAGGCACTCGCGGCGGCGCGTGAGGCGGTCGACGCCACGCACGTCCCGATCGCGGTGATCGGGAAGGGTTCCAACATGCTGGTCTCCGACGATGGGTTCCCGGGCATCGTGGTGCGCCTCGGTCGCGGCTTCCGATGGGCCGGCCGCGACGGGAACCTGCTGAGCGCAGGGGGAGCGATGACCCTGCCGGCGATGGCCGGTGTGGCGATGCGGCACCGACTCTCGGGCCTCGAGTTCGGCGTCGCGATCCCCGCGAGCCTGGGCGGCGCGGTGAAGATGAACGCGGGGGCACACGGGCGCTCGATGTCGGACGTCGTCGACCGGGTGGAGGTCTTCCCGCTCACCGGCCCGGGTCCTCGACGGTCCCTCGCTCCCTCGGAGGCGGGCTTCGCGTACCGCCGATCCCAGCTCCCCGACCCCTCGATCGTGGTGGGTGCCACCGTCCGCCTCCAGCCCGCTGCGGACGGCGAGATCCGGGGACGCATGGAGGAGGCCAGGGAATGGCGCCGACGGACGCAGCCGCTCGCCGAGCCGAACTGCGGGTCCGTCTTCAAGAACCCTGATGGCGACCACGCCGCGCGCCTCGTCGAGTCCGCAGGTGCGAAGGGGCTCCGGGTCGGCGGGGCGCGCGTCTCAGAGAAACACGCGAACTTCATCGTCGCGGAGCCCGGCGCGACGGCGTCGGACGTCTGGGAGCTGATCCAGCAGGTCCGCTCGCGGGTGGAGCGTCACGCCGGCATCCGGTTGGAGACCGAGGTGGAACTGATGGGGGTGGTCGGCGATACGGACGATTGACCCGCACGGACCCGCGGCCCGTCGATCCGCCGTCGCGGGACTCGCTCTGGTCCTCGCTGCCACGATCGGGATCGCCGCCACCTACACGCCACTGTTCGCCGCGGGAGACATCCAACTCGACGCCCCCCACGGCATGACACGGGCCGACGTCCTCGCCGTCGCGCGAGTGACGGACCGCTCGAACGTGTTCCACCTGGACGCCGGCGCGGTCGAGCGGCGGCTCGAACGCGACCCGAGGATCCTGCGTGCGACGGTGACCACGTCGCTGCCGAACCGCATCGCGATCGAGGTCGTTCCTCGGACCGCGGTGGGTCTCCTCGGCGCGGGCGGGCCGCTGGTGGGCGCCGACGGCGTGGTGATCGGCCCCGCCGGGTCGACGCCCGATCTCCCGGAGCTCACGACCCCCGATGGGAGGCCCGTCGAGGCGACCGACCTCATCGTGGCGGCGGCGACGGCCGGCGCGCTCGGCCCTGCATTGCGCGGACAGGTCGACGCCGTGATCGTCGCGGCCGACGGCACCGTTCGGGTCCGGCTCGCAGCGGGTTTCCCGGCGACGTTCGGCGATGCGACAGAGCTCGCCGCCAAGGCGGTCTCCCTGGCGGCCCTACTGGAATGGATGCGGGAGGAGGGTGTCACGATCGTTTCGGCGGACGTGACGGTCCCGGGGAGCCCCACCGCGCAGCTCGCGCGTGGCTCGCAGGCGGTCCCCGTCCCGTGATCGGGATTGTCATCAGAAAGCGCAGACGGGGTCGCGAGCCGACTCTCCACACTTCTTGACGGACCTGCGATTTCCAAGTAGGGTCGCTACCTCCACATGAGCTAGATATGGTAATAACGCTCAACTGGAGCCTTAGAGTTTGTTAGTTGGGCACAGCGTCACTGCAGCAGACGCAACGCGGTGTGAGCGAGACACGAGGACGAGCATTCCGAGTACGCGGGCCGGGGCCCGGGGGGGATTCGGATGATGGACGCTCCGCAGAACTACCTCGCCGTGATCAAGGTCGTCGGGATCGGCGGGGGCGGCGTGAACGCCGTGAACCGGATGATCGAGGCAGGCCTCCGGGGCGTGGAGTTCACCGCCGTCAACACGGACGCACAGACCCTGCTGATGTCGGATGCCGAGGTGAAGCTCGACATCGGCCGGGAGACAACGCGGGGGCTCGGTGCGGGATCCGACCCCGATGTCGGGCGGCGTGCCGCGGAGGAACACGGCGACGAGATCGAGGAGATCATCAAGGGCGCCGACATGGTCTTCATCACCGCCGGCGAGGGCGGCGGGACCGGGACCGGTGGCGCGCCGATCGTCGCGGAGGTCGCGCGGAACCTGGGCGCCCTCACGATCGGTGTCGTGACCCGGCCATTCGGCTTCGAGGGCCGTAAGCGCGCGACCCAGGCCGACCTCGGGATCACGGAGCTGAAGAAGGCCGTCGACACACTCATCGTCGTGCCCAACGACCGGCTGCTGCAGGTCGCCGACGCCAACATGCCGATGATCGACGCGTTCCGGATGGCGGATCAGGTCCTGTATCAGGGTGTCGACGGCATCACGTCGCTGATCACGACGCCCGGCCTCATCAACCTCGACTTCGCCGATGTCAAGTCGATCATGGCGGGGGCCGGATCGGCGTTGATGGGGATCGGCCTCGGGTCGGGCCAGGACCGCGCCACGGAAGCGGCGAAGGCGGCCATCAGCTCGCCGCTCCTCGAGTCCTCGATCGACGGCGCGAAAGGTGTGCTCCTCTCGATCGCCGGGCCGACCGACCTGACCCTGCACGAGGTGAACGCGGCGGCCGACGCGATCACGCGGGTCGCGCACCCAGATGCCAACATCATCTTCGGAGCGGTCGTCGATGACGCCCTCGGTGAGGAGGTCCGTGTCACCGTCGTGGCCGCGGGCTTCGACAAGGTCACGGCCGTTTCCGACAGTCGCTTCGAGAGCCGCCTCTCGCGGCTGCTCGAGGAGCCGGGTGAGCACACCGAGGAGGAGGAACCGCTTCCGTCGATCCTGGCCGAGGACGACGAGGACCGGGTCTTCACCAACGGCGAGCAGTCCCCACCGGTCAGTTTCGACGCGCAGGAGGATCTGGACATCCCGGACTTCCTGAAGAGCTGAACGTCCCCGCGCGGCCCCTCGTCCGGGGCGGGGAGGTCCACGTGAAGGAGGCGCCCTTCCCCCGCCTCCTCGCGGAGGAACTCTCCGCCCCGTTCGCGCTCCGGGGCCGGATCCTCGGAGGCCTCCATGCTCGAACGTGACCTGGTTCGCCGCAACGTCGACGAGGTGCGATCGCGGATCGCCGAGGCCGCGGATCGCTCCGGGCGGGATGTCGCCGACGTGACGCTCGTCGCCGCGACGAAGACCGTCGAGGTCGACCGGATCCGTTGGGCCGTCGACGCCGGCGTGCGTGCGATCGGGGAGAACTACGTGTCGGACCTCCGGCGGAAACGTCAGGAGATCGCGGGCGTGGCCTGGCACTACATCGGGACCCTCCAGTCGGGCACCGCGTCGCAGGTCGCCGATCACGCCGACGTCGTGGAGACGGTCGCGGGGGAGCGCGCCGCGAGACGTCTCGCCGGTCGCGCCGCGCGCTCCGGTCGGACGCTGGACGCATTGATCGAGGTGGACCTCACGGAGGGCCGGGCGGGCGTGCGACCCGACGACCTGCCCGCCTTCGCCGATCTCATCGCGTCGCTCGAGGGCTTGCGCTTGATCGGCCTCATGACCGTCCCCCCGATCCCGCGCGACCCCGAGGACTCCCGCCCCTCCTTCGCCCGGCTCCGCGAGCTGCGTGAGGCGACGCAGGAACGACATCCGGATGTGCTGGAATCGTCGATGGGGATGTCGTTGGATTACGGGGTCGCGGTGGAAGAAGGCGCTACGATTGTCCGCATCGGGACCGCGCTGTTCGGGTCCCGGGCGACCGGGCCCCGATGATCGAACCGGGGAACGGCCCCAGGTATCGAGCAGGTGACGAGGAGGAACCGACATGACGGGCGTGTGGAAGAAGACGCTGAACTATCTCGGCCTGGTCGAGGACGACGAGGAGTTCGTCGAAGAGCTGCCGGATGTGGAGCCTTCGCCGGTGCGTCGCATGCGCCCCCATCCCGTCCGGGAGGTCTCCTCCGAAGCGGAAGGCGTGGTGCGCACGATCGCGGCACCCCGTCCTGCCGGCGGATCGTCGATGATCCACAAGTCGGAGCCCAAGCGGTTCAACGAGGCTCGTGAGGTCGCCGACCGGTTCAAGGAAGGCACCGCCGTCATCATGAACCTGCAGAGCACCGAGGATTCGACCGCGAGGAGGCTCGTGGACTTCGCGTCGGGCCTCGTGTACGGCCTCGACGGCAAGATCGAGCTCGTGGCGAACCGCGTGTACCTGCTCACGCCGGCCGATGTCGAGGTCTCGGCGGAGGAGCGCGAGCGCATCGCGGGCGGAGGCTTCTACAACCAGTTCTAACCGCCACGCGAGACCGTGACCCGCAGCGGCGCTGTTAGCATCGCGCCTCGATGACGAGCGGTGCTGCCTCGTGACGGAGATCATCTGCCTCGCCCTGCTCGTCGCGATGATCGTCCTGTTCATCCGGGTGATCGTGGACTGGGTGGTGCTGGCAGGCTGGCGCCCTCCGCACTCCGGGCCGATCCGGGCCGCGCTCGACGTCACCGTCGATGTGACGGAGCCGCCGCTCCGGTTGCTCCGACGGATCGTGCCGCCGACCGGTGGGTTCGATCTCTCCGTCCTGGTTGCGTTCGTCGCCCTCACCGTGTTGCGTACAGTGGTCTGCTGACGATGAGAGGGTGAGATGAGGAAGAAGAACGCGGCGCCCGAGAGCGGATCGGAGTGGAGCCAGCCGGCCGGCGGCCGCGTGAGCCCGCTCGATGTCCAGCAGAAGGAATTCCACGTCACCCGGGTCGGCGTCGGCTATCGGATGCGCGAGGTCGACGAGTTCCTCGACCAGGTGACCGACACCCTGTCGGCGCTGATCGCGGAGAACGAGCAGCTGCGAGCGTCGCGCGGGGGCGAATCCGCCACGAGCGCGCCGGAGGCCGGCACACGAGAGACGGTGAACCCCACGGACCGGGCGGCGGTGGATTCGTTCCTCCAACAGGAGAAGGGGTTCCTCCAGGACCTCGGCGGCCTCGTGCAGGCGCACGCGGAGGAGCTGCGATCCATGATCCGGGCGACCCGCGGCGCGCCCCCTCGGGTGGCCATGATCCGAGAGGGATCCGCGCCCGAGCAGGAGCCCGCGCAAGAGCAGGAGCCCACGCCTGAGCGGGAACCGGCGGTCGAGCAGGAGCCCGTCGCCGGGTCCGTGGCGGAAGCCCAGCCGGTGGCGGAGGGCGAGGAACCCGCCCCCGCGGCCGAGCGGGTCGACGAGGCACCCCCGTCCGAGCCGATCACGTCCGACGAGGACGAGGTCGGTGGGCCCGCTGCGACGACGGGGGTGATCGCCGAGGAGCCGATCAGGCTCGAGGATCCCGAGCCGGCGCGATCACGTCGGTCCGATGAGAAGGAAGGGGATTCGCTCCGGGAGCTCTTCTGGGGCGAGGAATAGCCGCGGGAACGAGACCATCGGTCACGTCGCTCGTCTGAGCGTTACCACGACCGGGACACCGTCGAGCTCCGACGCCTGACGGAAGCCGTCGACCCCCTCGGTGCGCAGCTCGGACGCGAGCGTCTCCTCGGCGATCGCGTCGCGGTGTGCCGCCAGCGCTTCGGCGGGCTCGTCCGACGTCTCCACCGCCAGGTCGATGCGATCCGTCACCTCGAGCCCGGCTTCCTTCCGCGCTTCCTGGATCATGCGCACTAGCTCGCGCGCCACCCCTTCGCGTCGGAGCTCGCTCGTCACGTCGAGTTCGAGGGCGACCGTCACGCCTCCCTCGGCCGCGACGCCGTATCCGGCGCGCACGTCCTGGCTCAGGGCGACGTCGCCGGGACCGATCACGATCGACGGCCCGTCGTCGAAGGAGATCTCCACCTGCTCGCCGGCTGCCAGTCGCGCCGCGAGCGACCCGTCGTCCTCGGCCAAGGCGGACGCCGCCGCGCGCACACGGGCTCCGAGGCGTGGGCCGAGCACCTGGAAGTCGGGCTTCGCGCGCCACCGACCGAACGACTCGGCCGACCCCGCGAGGTCGACGCGCTTCACGTTCAGCTCCTCTCCGACGATGCCCAGCAGCTGCTCGAAATCCTGCGCGCCGACCGGCAAGTGAACCACCGCCCGCGTGAGGGGCTGCCGGGTCCGCATTCGCGTCTCGGTTCGGATGCGCCGGCCGAGCTCGACCACACGCCGTGCCAACAGCATCGCCTCGTCAAGTCCGGGATCGATGACCGACTCGTGCACCTCGGGATAGTCGGCGAGATGGACCGAGTCCGGACGACCGGCCCGGTCGGCCGCGATGTTCGACCAGACCTCCTCGGCCACGAACGGCGTGAAGGGGGCAAGGAGCGTCGCTGTCGTCACGAGGCACTCGTGGAGCGTCTCGAACGCGGCGGCCGAGTCCTCGCCGCCGGCCCCGCCGGGGTTCCAGAACCGGCGCCGTGATCGCCGGATGTACCAGTTCGACAGATCGTCCACGAACGCCTGGATGCGCCGACCGGCGCCCGTGACGTCGTAGGCGTCCATGCCCTCCCGAACATCCCGAACGGTCCCCGCCAGTCGGGACAGGATCCACCGGTCCAAGACGGAACGCGATGCCGGCGACGTGCGCTCGGCCGCGTCGGGATCTGCGCCATCGGCGTTCGCGTACAACACGAAGAACGAGTACACGTGCCACAGGGTGAGCAGGAAGCGCCGAACGGCTTCCTCCAGAACCGAGTCGCCGAGTCGCCGCGACGCCCAGGGTGAGCTGCTCGTCAGGAGCACCCACCGGAGCGCGTCTGCGCCGAACCGTTCCATCGTAGGCATCGGGTCGATCACGTTGCCGACGGACTTGGACATCTTCCGACCGTCCTCGTCGACGATGAACTCGAAGCAGACGACGTGCCGGTAGGCGGGCGAGTCGAAGTGCAGCACGCCTTCCGCCATCAGCGTGTAGAACCAGCCGCGCGTCTGGTCGATCGCCTCGGAGACGAAGTCTGCGGGGAATCGCCGTTCGAAGGCGTTCTGCCCTCGCCCCAGCTCGGGGTGGTAGCCCCACTGGGCGAAAGGCATCGCGCCTGAGTCGTACCACGTGTCGATCACCTCAGGGACACGATGCGCCTCGCGACCGCAATCCGGACAGTCGAAGACGACCTCATCGATCGTTGGGCGATGTGGATCGAGGCCGGTCACGTCGCGACCGGCGCGCTCGCCCAGTTCGTGCAAGGAACCGACGGCCGTCGCGTGACCTTCGTCGCACCGCCAGATCGGCAAGGGCGTGCCCCAGTAGCGCTCGCGGGAGAGTGCCCAGTCCACGTTGTTCTCGAGCCAGTTCCCGTAGCGCCCGTGCTTGATGTGGTCGGGGTACCAGGCAACCTCCTCGTTCACCGCGAGGAGCCGCTCCTTGACCGCGGTGGTGCGCACGTACCAGGACGTGCGCGCGTAATAGAGGAGCGGCGTGCCGCAACGCCAGCAGAACGGATACGTGTGCTCGATCCGGCCCGATCGCACCAGGAGTCCCCGCGCACGCAGGTCCTCCTCGATCGGCGCGTCGGCGTCCTTCACGAACAGCCCGCGAACGAACTCTGGGGCGAGGTCGGTGAACCGCCCGTCGTCGCCGACCGGCTTGAAGACCGACCAGCCCTGGGCGCGCCCGACCTCGAGGTCCTCGGGTCCGAACGCCGGCGCCATGTGCACGGTACCGGTACCTTCGTCGAGCGCCACGAACGACCCGGCCACGACGCGATGCGCCCCGTCGACGTTGGGGTAGGGAGGCTCGTATCGCGCGCCGAGGAGCGCGGACCCCTGGATCGTCCTCAGCACGGTCCAGCCGTCGCCGAGCGTCGCTTCGAGGCGCGACTCCGCGAGGACCAACCGCGTCCCCTCGCCCTCAGCGATCACGTAGGACGCCTCGGGATCCACCGCGACGCCGGCGTTGGACGGGAGCGTCCACGGGGTCGTCGTCCAGACGAGGAGCGACGCGCCCACGAGCTCGGGATCCGCCGCCTCGGCGATCGGGAACCGCACGTGGACGCTGGGGTCCTCCGTGGTCGCGTACCCGAGGGCGACCTCCGCATCGGACAGCGCGGTCCCGCACCGCGGGCAGTACGCCGTCACCTTGTCGGCC
>DATFGG010000035.1:0-3893 GCA_035249665.1 Actinomycetota bacterium
TGGCGGTGGTGGGCGCGCTCGCCTGGCTGTTCCTTGACCCCGCGATCAACCGGTGGGCGCAGCAGGACAACCAGTGGGCCCCCCAGAGCGTGCGGACGTCGCTGGCGGCTGCGCGCGAGGTGGTGGTCGCGGCAGGCGAGCGACCGAGCGTCCTCATCGTGAACCATGGCAACACCGATGACGCCACCGGGTCGAACACCACGTACGGATGGGCGAAGACGTACACGAACGTGTTCCGGACGGGGCTGCCCGGACAGCTCGCGAAGTACCAGGTGACGTTCGTCGGGACCGTCGAGGACTTCCGAAGCGACCAGCCCTCCGATGGGCCGAGCGAGAACTACCGCGACACGTCGAGGAGCCATTGGGGCGAGCTGCGCGCTCGGATCCGGACGTACCCCGAGCCTCCGGTGGTGTTCCTGATCGAGGAGTACTACTCGGGCCTCTGCAACGCGCTCGCCGCCGGAGTCTGTTCTCCGGAGGCTGAGCAGGCCGCGCTCGATCGTGCTCTGGAGGATTCGGTCGAGATCGGCCCGGGGACCCACCTCCTGACCGGCGACGGCTTCTACGACCCGCCGCCCGACGTCGTCGAAACGGCGAGGTCGGCGGCTGCGGCCGCCGCCGCGCGGTTCGAGAACCCGCCGGGCCCGCTGGCCGACCTGCCGCATCAGGGACGTGTCCTCGCCGGGCTGTTCGCGCTCGCCGTCCTTCCCGGACTGCTGGCCGCGCCGTTCTTCGGGCTGAAGGACACCCCCAGCCGGATCGCACTGATCCCGGGCACGTCGATCGTGCTGACCCTCCTCGCGGGGATCGCTGTGCTCGGTGTGTGGCGCGGTCCGCTCACCGACACCAAGGCATGGGTGGTCGTTGGCGTGGCGGTCGGCGCGGGCGCCGCACTCCGGTACGGGAGCGCGTCGATCCTCCGGGCGCTCGGCGCCTTCGGCGGCTTCTTCGACCGGTTGTTCTCGCAGTTCTCGAACGCTGCGTACGCCACCCTGATGAGCGTGCAGTTCCTGACCCAGGCCGGGCAGGGGATGATCCAAGGCGCGATCGGAAAGTCGATCGCGTTCGGTGGCCAAGAGGGCTTCGACGTGCAGAACGTCCCCTCCGCCGACTACCTCCTCCGGGTGATCTTGCTCCTGTACGTCCCCTACACGCTGCTGTCGCCGTTCATCGGCGTCGTCATCGATCGGTTCGAGCGACGACGGGTCGTGTGGTGGTCGAACCTCGTGACGGCGGCCGTGGTGGGGGTGATCGCGATCGCGGTCCTCCTCCCGCTCGGGGAGGGCACGACCGAGGGGGACGCGGGCGCCACGGCCGCGCTCGTCCTGGGGCTGCTCGCCGCCCAGGCGGTGATCCGCGTGGCGCTCGCCGTGAAGTCGGCTGCGATCCCCGACGTCCTGTCCGGCCGTGACCTCCTCCAGGGGAACGCCCTGTCGCAAGCGGGCGGCGCGCTCTTCCAGATCCTCGGGATCGCCGTCGCGCTCGCCGCCGGCGGGTTCCTCCCCTCGTGGCTCGTCGTGCTCGGAGGCGCTGCGGTCCTCGCGATCGGGGCTTTGGCGGCGACCCGCCTCCGACACGTGGAGGCACGCGCACACGTGACCCGTTTCGCCGAGGAGGCCCGCCGGGTCCTCCGCACGATCGCGAACGGCGTCCGGGAGGTTGCCGCTCGCCCCGCGGCCGCCGTGGGACTGTCCGGGTTCCAGATGCTCCGCTACCAGTTCTGGGGCTTCGGGCTCTTCGTGTTCGCGCTCTACGCGAAGAACCTCGTCGAGGGGGGCTCGGAGAGCCAGGTGCCGACGCTCCTCTCGGGCGGCGTCGGGTTGATCGGCGGGGTGCTGGGACTGGTCGCGGCGCAGGGCCTGAAGGACCGGGTGGCTCCGATCAGGCTCCTGCTCGTGTCGATGGCGCTCCTCGGTGCGGGAACGCTGGTGTTCGGTGGCCTGGTCTCCGTCGCCGGATTCGCGGCGATGCTCTTCGTCGGCTTCTTCGCGTTCTTCCTGGGGAAGGTCTCGGCCGACACGATCGTGCAGCAGGCGATGCCCGACGACTTCCGAGGGCGCGCGTTCGCGCTGTTCGACATCGCGTACAACCTCGGCTTCATCGTGCCGGCCCTCGTCCTGTCCCTCGTGTGGGTAGAGAACGACGCCGGCCGCACGCGGGTGGTGCTGATGGCGTCTGGCGCCGTGTTCCTGCTCCTCACGGGCGTCGTCGCAGCGTGGGCCCGACGTATCCGGGATCAGTTCGCTCCTCAGGACGACCTGATCGAGTCCTGACAGGCTGAGGAACCATGCCGGAGGTCCACAACGGGGACGTGACGCTGCACGTGGAGGTCGATGGCGCCGGGGAGCCGGTGACGATCTTCGCGCACGGCCTGACGAACTCGTGTCGCGAGCTGGCGCCGTTCACGCCGTCGCTCGCCGGCACCGCCGTGCGGTTCTGCTTCCGAGGTCACGGTCATTCGAGCGCGCCGCGGCAGGGGTATCGGTTCGCCGATCTCGCATCGGACCTCGACGTGGTGGCTCGGGCATACGGCGCGACGAACGCGGTCGGGACCTCCCTCGGCGCCGGGGCGATCATGTCGCTCCTCGAACACGACCCCGCCCGCTTCGACCGGATCGTGATGCTGCTGCCCGCGTCGCTCGACCTCCCCTTCCGCAACCCGGAGCGGTTCGACGCGATCGCGGATCTCCTCGAGGCGCATCCGAAGGACGAGGCGATCGAGCGGATCCTCGAGATGAACGAGGAGCGATACGCACGGGCGCCGTGGCTCCTCGAGCTCGACCTCACGCTCTGGGAGGACATGAACCCCGCCGGCGTTGCGCGGGCGATCCGCGAGGCCACGCGCGACATCTCGATCTCGGACCGCGAGCTGCTGCGGAAGGTCGAGGCGCCGGTCCTCCTGATCTGCCGGGAGGGTGATGCGATCCATCCGGCCGCCCTCGGCCGGATCCTGGCCGATCTGCTGCCGGACGCGGAGCTGATCACCTTCGCGTCGGAGGAGGAGCTGATCGCCTCGATCCCGTCGCTGATCGAACGGGTCCGGGCGTTCCTGGAGGGGGTGTGAGCGCGGGCGAGGCGCACGACCGCCGCGCCAGGACACCTCGCCAGGAGCTGCTCGGATCCACGCTCTCCGCGCTCATGGCGCTGCAGTTCGCGGCGGTCGTGATGTTCGGCAAGGAGGTCGCGGCCGGCGACCTGCCGTTCCCGATGCTGGCGATCCGGTTCGCGGGCCAGGCGGCGCTGCTCTTCGTCGTCCTGCTCCTGTTGCGCAAGCCGCTCGCGCCGGCGCCGGGGGAGCGCCTCCCGCTGGTCCTCGCCGCGACGATCGGCTACGGGACCGAGGCGGCCTTGTTCTTCTCCGCTCTGAACCACGGGAAGGCGGGCGCGGTCACACTCCTGTTCTACCTGTACCCCGTGTGGGTGATGCTGGTGACGATCGGGTTGGACCGCCGTCCCCCGGGATGGCGGCTCTTCGGCGCCCTGATCCTGGCGCTCGGCGGCAGCGCGGTGGTGATCGTCGGTGGCGGCGAGGTGGAGGTCGCGCCCCTCGGCATCTTCCTCGCGCTCGCCACCTCGTTCGCGTACACGGCCTACCTGATCACCGCCGATCGGACCGTTCGCCGGACGGATCCGGTCACCGCCGCGGCGTGGCTCGGGGCCGGGGCCGCCTGCTCGAACGTCGTGTTCTCGCTCGCGTTCGGCGTCGAGGATCTCCCGGACGCGTCGTCGTGGCCGTTCCTCCTCGGGATGGCCGTGTTCTCCGCCGGCGCCTTCGCGGCGATGCTCGGCGGCCTTCAGCTCCTCGGCGCGGTGCGCAACGCGATCATCGGCGTGATGGAGCCGCTGGGGGTCGCCGTCCTCGCGGTGTTCTTCCTCGACGAGCCCATCACGGC
>DATFGG010000036.1:0-17832 GCA_035249665.1 Actinomycetota bacterium
CCCCTGCCGCTCGCGCGAGGGAACTTCATCGATCTGTGCGAACGCCTAACCGCCGACGACGAGAAGGTGTTCGAAGACCTGTTCCGCCGCGCCGCGCTCTCGGTTGACTGGTCGCAGAACTACACGACGATCGGCGAACACGCTCGGCGCATCTCGCAGAAGGCATTCTTGCGCCTCCTCGGCCGTGGGCTCGCCTACACGGCCGAGGCGCCGACGATGTGGGACGTCGATTTCCAGACGGCGGTCGCGCAGGCGGAGATCGAGGATCGGGAGCGGGAGGGTCTGTACCACCGCGTCGTCTTCGAACTCGAAGGAGGCGGGACGGTCGAGGTCGAGACGTCCCGCCCGGAGCTGCTCCCCGCATGTGTCGCGCTCGTCGTCCCTCTCACGGACGAACGGTTCACCGCTGTGATCGGGGCGACCGCGCTGACGCCGCTCTTCAAGGTGCCGGTGCCGGTCGTTGCCCACGAACTGGCCGATCCGGAGAAGGGCACCGGTGCTGCGATGGTCTGCACGTTCGGCGACCTCACCGATGTGATCTGGTGGCGTGAGCTCGGTCTGCCTCTTCGGGTCGTGGTCGAGCGCGATGGCACCATCGGCGCGCGACGCCTCGGCGACGCCGGCTGGGAGTCGAGGGATCCAGACGGTGCGAACGCAGCGATGGCAGAGCTCGTCGGTCTTCCGATCAAGAAGGCCCGAGTCCGCATCACAGAGCTCCTCCGGACGGCCGGTCTCCTCGTGCGCGACCCCGAACCCGTCCACCACGCGGTGAAGTTCTACGAGAAGGGAGAGCGTCCGCTGGAGGTGATCACCAGCCGTCAGTGGTTCGTCTCGACGCTCCAGTTCCGTGATCGTCTCCTCGCACGCGGCCAGGAGCTCAACTGGCATCCCGCGTACATGGGCGCGCGGTACCGATCGTGGGTCGAGAATCTCAACATCGACTGGGCGATCAGCCGTCAACGGTTCTACGGCGTGCCGTTCCCCGTCTGGTACCGGCTCGACGGTGGAGGCCATCCGGTGTACGAGGACCCGATCGTTCCGGACGAATCGGCGCTGCCGATCGATCCGCAGAACGATGTCCCGCCCGGGTATCGACCCGAGCAACGGGGGGAGCCCGATGGATTCGCCGGTGATCCCGACATCATGGACACCTGGGCGACGTCATCGCTCTCGCCCCAGATCGCGTCGCATTGGGAAGACGATCCCGATCTCTTCTCCCGACTCTTCCCGATGGATCTGCGGCCGCAAGCACACGACATCATCCGGACCTGGCTCTTCTACACGGTGTTCCGCGCCGAGCTGGAGCACGGCTCGCTGCCATGGCGTCATGCGGCGATCAGCGGCTTCGTCCTCGATCCGGATCGGAAGAAGATGTCGAAGTCGAAGGGCAACGTGGTCGTGCCGACCGAGGTGTTCGAGCGACACGGTGCCGATGCTGTCCGGTACTGGGCCGCCAGCGCGCGTCTCGGGGTGGATGCCACGTTCGACGAACAACAGATGCGTGTCGGTCGTCGTCTGGCCATCAAGATCCTCAACGCGTCGAAGTTCGCGATGACGGTGGAAGCTGAGCCCGGGGCGATCACCGAGTCGCTGGATCTGGCGATGCTGCACACACTCGCCGCGGTGGTGGATGAGGCCACGGCAGCGTTCGAGGGCTACGACCACGCGAAGGCCCTCGACGTGATCGAGCGTTCCTTCTGGGGATTCACCGACGACTACCTCGAGCTCGTGAAGCAGCGCGCCTACGGATCCGACGGCAGCGATGCGTCGGGATCGGCGGTTGCCGGGCTCCGGGTGGCGCTGGGCACGTACCTCCGCCTGTTCGCCCCGTTCCTCCCGTATGCCACGGAGGAGGTCTGGTCCTGGTGGCGAGACGGCTCCGTCCACCTCGCCCGTTGGCCGTCATCGCGCGAGCTCACGGGGATCGGCGACGCGGACCCGGCTGTCTACGAGATGGCGGCCGCCGTGCTCAAGGAGGTCCGCAGAACGAAGGCACTCGCGAAGGTGTCGCTCCGGACTCCGATCGAACGCGTCCTGGTCCGGGATACCGCCGAGCGACTCGCCCTCCTCCGGCTCGCGGAGCGGGATGTGCGACAGGCAGGTTCCATCAGGGAGCTCCGGACGATGCAGGCCGACGCACCATCGGTCGACGTCGTGCTTGCCGAGCCCACGACCTGACATGGGTTTCGCCGAGGCGATGGCGGGGCTCGATCGGCGCCAGCCGGAGCACATGCCTGAGCCGAGCCTGGACAGGATCCGCGCGGTGTCGGCGCTCCTGGACGACCCGCAGCTCACGTACCCGACGATCCATGTGACCGGCACGAACGGGAAGACCACGATCGCGCGTGCGGCCGCCGAGCTCGCGTGCGCGCACGGGCTCACGACCGGCCTCTTCACCTCGCCGCATCTCCACTCGGTCCGAGAGCGTCTGAGCCTGTGCGGGGAGCAGATCTCCGAGGAGGAGTTCGCCGAGGAGTGGGACCACCTCGAGCCGTACCTCGACGTGGTCGACGCCCAGGGGAACGGGTCGGCCACCTACTTCGAGGCCGTCACGGCGCTCGCGTTCCTCTGGTTCGCGGACAAGCCGGTGGGCCTGGCGGTCGTCGAGGTCGGCATGGGCGGGTCGTGGGACGCGACGAACCTCGTGACGGGCGACGTGGCGGTGATCGGAGAGGTGGGGCTCGATCATCCGGAGCTCGGCTCGACCGTCCGGGAGGTTGCCACCGAGAAGGCGGGCATCGTGAAGCGGGGGAAGGTCGCGGTCGTGCGGGAGCAGCCGGACGACGCGCTGGACGTGATCGAGGCGCGCGCGGAGGAGATGGAGGCGACGGTCCTGCTCGAGGGGCGCGACTGGGACGTCGCCGCTCGACTCCCCGCCGTCGGCGGGCAGGAGTTCCGCGTCGAAGGTGTGCACACCGCGTACGAGGAGCTCTTCGCCCCGATGTTCGGCGAGCACACGGTACGGAACGTGGCAGCGGCGATCGTCGCCGTCGAGTCCGTGCTGGGGCACGCGCTCGACACCGACGCGACCCGGTCGGCGGTCGGTGCGCTCCGGATCCCCGGCCGTCTCGAGGTGATGTCCCGTGGCCCGTTGCTCCTCGTCGACGGCGCCCACAACCCCGGGGGCGCGCATGCCCTCGCTCGGACGATCGGTGAGTCCTTCACGTGGAGTCGGATGCACGTCGTGCTCGCGGTCTCGTCCAACAAGGACCTCGACGGCGTGATCGCGGCGCTCGCCCCGATCGTCGACGTCTGGTACGCCGCCACGAACGACAGCGTTCGGAGCTTCCCGGCCGAGCACGTCGCGGAGCGGATCGCCGCGGCGGGCGGCCGCGTCGCGGACCTCGGAACCGTGGCGGAGGCGCTCGCGGCGGCGCGCGACGCGGCCGCCCTCGACGACCTCATCCTCGTGACGGGCTCCCTCTACACTGTCGCGGACGCCCGCCGGGCGCTTGGAGGATCCGCCTGACCATGGGAGTCGAAGCCACGCTGCTGATCGTCAAGCCGGACGGTGTCCGCCGCCGTCTGATCGGTGAGGTGCTCCGCCGGGTCGAGGAAGCCGGGCTGACGATCGAGGACATGCGCATGGAGACGATCCCGAGGGAACGCGCCGAGGAGCACTACGGCGAGCACCGCGACAAGCCGTTCTTCGGGGAGCTCGTAGACTTCATCACCGGTGGTCCGGTGGTCCTGGCCAAGGTCGAGGGAAACGACGCGATCGCGATGTGGCGCGAGCTGATGGGTCCGACGGACCCGGGGGACGCACCCGCCGGCACGATCCGCGGCGACCTCGCGACGGAGATCACGGAGAACCTCGTGCACGGCAGCGACTCTCCGGAGTCGGCGGCTCGAGAGCTCAAGCTCTTCTTCGGCGACTGACGTCGGATGGCCGGGCTCCAGGAGGCATTCGACCGCATCGGTGCGAGCCTCGAGCACCACCTCACAGCCTCGCACGCCGCTGGGGCGGCGCTGGCCGTCACGGATCGCGAGGAGATCCTGGGGATCGCTGTCCGTGGGATGGCCGACGTCGCGTCGGCCACCCCGGTCCGTCCGGAGACGCGGTTCCAGATCGGCTCGATCTCGAAGTCGTTCGCAGCGATCGTCGCGATGCAGGAGGTGGACGCGGGGAGGTTGGACCTGCACGTCTCCGTGAACGAGCTGCTCCCGTGGCTCGCGCTCCCCGAGCCGTTCGGTCCGATCACGATGCATCACCTGCTCACGCACACGGCGGGGCTGCACACCGGGACGGAGGACGCCCCGGGATTCGCGGGCGCGCTCCAACTGCTTCGGGGATCTCCGGCCACGTCGGCGCCCGGGGAGCGGTTCCATTACTCGAACGACGGCTACAAGATCGTCGGCGCGGTGCTCGAGGAGATCACCGGGCTCCCGATCCACGACCTGCTGGCGGAGCGATTGCTGGGCCCGCTCGGCATGACGTCATCGGTGGCCGCGATCACCGACGAGGTCTGGACGGACCACGCGACGGGGTACGAGCCGATGCTGACCGACCGGCCGGCGCAGCTGCGACACCCGCTGGCGGTGGCCCCGCGGATCGTGTCCAACACGGCGGACGGCTCGATCGTCTCGACCGTGGTCGACATGTGCGCCTACGCTCGGCTCCTGCTCGCTCGCGGCGACCGCCCCGACGGCCGCGGCGGCCGGGTCCTCTCCGAGGACGGCTTCACGCGCCTGATGGCGAGCGCCGTCGAGGACACCGATCACGGGCGGTACGGGTACGGCCTGTGGACCGAGGAGGTCGAGGGGCGAACCTGGTTCGGTCACTCCGGCGGCATGGTCGGCTACACCGCGCTCCTGATCACGCTCCTCGACGAGGGGATGGCGTGCGTGATCTTGCAGAACGGGGGCGGGGACAAGCGCGGCGTGACGGGAGCCGCGCTGGCGGCGGTGCGGGCCGGCCTGGCGGGCGATGAGCTCCCGACGCCTTGGGCTCCGCCGGCGGCCACCGCGATCCCGGGGGACGACTTCGTCGGCACGTACGCGGGTGAGGACGGGCGAACGCTCGAGGTCCGGAAGGACGAGGACGGCCTGTCGATGTCGATCGGCTCGGTGTCGGCTCGCCTCGAGCGGGATCCCCTCGTCGCGGATCCCGGTGAGTCCTTCCTGGCCGCGCATCCGGCGTTCGATCGGTTCCTCCTCGAATTCGGTCGCGACGAAGGAGGAAGGGTCGTCGAGGCGTATCACGGAGGCACGTGGTTCCGCGGTGAGGCGTACGAGGGGCCCGACCCCGAGGAACCGCGGGAGGGGTGGAACCGGCACCCGGGGATCTACCGCAACGACGACCCCTGGAGCGCGGTGCTCCGCGTCGTCCTCCGGAAGGGTCGGCTGGCGATCCTTTGGCCCACCGATGCGAGCGACGAGGAGGGGGGCGAGCTCACGCCGCTCGACGACGGGTCGTTCGCGGTCGGCGATCCGGCGGTGCCGCTCCGCGTGCGCTTCGAGGGGGACGTTCGCGGGATGACGGCGGTGGTCGTGTGCAACGGCGGACGGTGGTTCCGCTCCTTCGAGGAGTGACCGGCTCGATCCTCAGGCGACGCGGCGGAACGCCACGCACGCGTTCTGTCCGCCGAACCCGAACGAGTTCGACAGGGCCAGCGTGACGTCCAGCGCGCGGGCCTCGTTCGGGACGTAGTCGAGGTCGCAGTCGGGATCAGGGGTCTCGTAGTGGATCGTGGGTGGGACGACGCCACGCTGGATCGCGAGCGCGCAGACCGCGCCCTCGACCGCCCCCGCGGCACCGAGCATGTGGCCGGTCATCGATTTCGTCGACGAGATGGCCACCTCGTGGGCGATCTCGTCGCCGAGCACCGCCTTGATCGCGACCGTCTCGCTCGCGTCGTTCAGCGGCGTGGAGGTCCCGTGCGCGTTCACGTACCGGACCGACGCCGGCTCCTCGCCGGCGTCGGCGAGCGCCCAGCGCATCGCGAGCGCCGCGCCGGAGCCTTTCGGATCCGGGGCGGTGATGTGGTGGGCGTCGTCGGACATCCCGTAGCCCGCGACCTCGCAGTAGATCCGCGCGCCGCGCGCCCGCGCGTGCTCCTCGGACTCGAGGATCAGCGAGGCCGCCCCCTCCGACAGCACGAAGCCGTTGCGGTTCGCGTCGAACGGACGGGACGCGCTCTCGGGATCGGGATTCTTCGTGAGCGCGGTCATCTGGGCGAACGCGGCCACCGTGAGCGGGAGCGTCGCGGCCTCCGATCCCCCGGTGATGCACACATCCAGGTAGCCGTCGCGGATCAACCGCATCCCTTCACCGATCGCGTGGTTGGACGAGGCGCAGGCGGAGACGGTGCAGTAGTTCGGACCGGTGAGGCCGAACTTCATCGCGAGGTGACCCGCCGCCGCGTTGGCCATCAGGGCCGGCACCATGAACGGCGACACGCGCCCCGGGCCCTTCTCCAGCAACACGCTGTGCTGGACCAGGAGCGTTTCGATCCCGCCGATCCCGGTCCCGAAGACGATGCCTCCTCGCTCGGAAGGCACGTCGGGCGTGCCGGCGTCCTCCCAGGCGAGCTTGCCCGCGGCGATCGCGTAGTGCGAGAAGCGATCGGTCCGCCGGATCTCCTTGGGGTCGAGCCAGAGCGACGGATCGAAATCGTGGACGTCACCGGCGACCTTCACGGGCAGGTCGTCCGTGGCGAACCGCGCGATCTCCCGAACCCCGTTGCGCCCGGTCGTCAGCCCCGTCCAGAAATCCTCGACGCCCGTTCCCACCGGTGTGACCGGGCCGATGCCGGTGACGACCACCTTCCGGCCGGCGTGCGATGGGGGGGCGGGCACTTGGGTCGTGAGCGCCATGAACGGCCTACGACATCCCCAGCTTGGTCGCGACGAGGTCGACGGCCTGACCGACCGTCTTCACGGACTCCATCTCGTCCTCGGGGATCTCGATGCTCCATTCCTCTTCGAGGGCGAGCACCGCCTCGACCAGGTCGAGGGAATCGGCGTTCAGGTCCTCGGCGAACCGGGCGTCGGGAACGACCTGTTGCTCGTCGACGGCCAGCTGCTCGGCCAGCACCTTCTTCACCCTGGTCTCGATCTCGGCACGATCCATGCTCCCTCTCTTTCTCGCTCTGGCTTCCGTCTCGGCTTTCTCCCGGGCTATCCGTTCTCGCCTTTCCTCGTCCCCTCGGCTCGTTCGGGCGAGCCTATCCGCGGACCGGAGCACCGACTACGCGGTGAGCCCCCCATCGACCGGGATCACCGTGCCGTTGACGTAGGACGCTTCTTCCGACATCAGGAATCGCACGACGGCCGAGACCTCCTCGAGCGTGGCCGCCCGGCGCACCGGGGTCTGGTCGAGATAGAACGCACGAGCGTCGTCGGTGAGGTGCGCGGTCATCTCGGTCTGCAGCAACCCGGGACAGAGCGCGTTCACCGTGATGCCCTTGCCGCCCACCTCCCGGGCGAGGGACTTCGTGAGGCCGAGGAGGCCGGCCTTCGTCGCCGCGTACACGGTCTGCCCCGCGTTGCCGTGGATCGCCACCGCGCTCGACATGTTCACGATCCGCCCCCACTTCTCGCGCAGCATGCTCCGGAGGGCGGCTCTCGAACACAGGAACGACCCGCGGAGATTCGTGGTCATCGTCCGGTCGTACTCCTCCATCGAGTACTTCAGGAGCAGCCCGTCTCGGGAGTACCCCGAGTTGTTCACGAGGCCGGTGACCGGGCCGACCTCGTCGTTGACCCGTCGGAACGCCTCCTGGACGCTCGACTCATCGGTCACGTCGAGGTACACCGTCATGCCGGGCGTTCCGGCCGACTCCAGAGCATCGACCGTCTCCTTGGCGTCGGCCTCGCGGGTCCGATAGCCCACGGCGACCGTCCAGCCGGCGGCGGCGAGCGCCTCGGAGCACGCGCGACCGATCCCACGGGAGGCGCCCGAGATCACCGCGACCTTGGGGGTCACTCAGGCTCCTGCATCGTCCACCGGACCAGTGTGGCGCCCCATGTGAGACCGGCGCCGAACGAGGTGAACAGGACGAGGTCGCCCTCCTTGATCCGGCCCGCGTTCCATGCCCGCGCGAGCGCGATCGGGATCGATGCGGCGCTGGTGTTGCCGACCTCGGCCACGTCCAGGATCGAGCGTTCCGCGGGGACGCCCAGTCGTTCCGCGACGGCGACCATGATCCGGGCGTTCGCCTGGTGGGGGATCAGGACGTCGACATCGGCGGGCGTGTGCTCGGACTTCTCGAGGAGCTCCCGACAGGCGGCGGCCATCTCGGTCACCGCGCGCTTGAACACCTCTCGCCCCTTCGGCATCCGGATCGAATGATCGCGGGCGTCGACGGTGGCATGGGACGCGGGCACGCGTGTGCCGCCGGCCGGCATCTGGAGGATGTCGGCCGCCGTCCCGTCGGCGCCGAGGACGGTTCCCTCGATCCCCGGTCGGTCGGATGCCTGGACGATCACCGCGCCCGCTCCGTCGCCGAAGAGGATCGACGTCGTCCGGTCCGTGAAGTCGAGGATCCGGCTGAAGATCTCCGCCCCCGCCAGGAGGACCGTGTCGGCCATCCCCGCCTGCACGAACGCCGTGGCGCTCGCGAGGCCGTAGCTGAAGCCGGCGCATGCCGCGTTCACGTCGAACGCCGGCACCCGGACGCCCAGCTTCTCCTGGGCCCAGACGGCGGTCGCGGGGAACGGCGTGTCGCCCGTGACGCTCGCGACGACGATCATGTCGAGCTGATCCGGCGTGATCGCCGCCGTGGTCATCGCTGCCTGCGCCGCGTCGACGACGAGGTCCGACGTGTCGACGCCCTCCTCGACGAAGTGGCGTGCCTCGATCCCGGTCCGCTCCCGGATCCACTCGTCGTTGGTGTCGATCTTGTCCTCGAACCACGTGTTGGGAACGAGACGAGGAGGGAGCGTGGACCCGACGCCGGTGATGGTGGCGCTCCTGGTCACGGGGCGAGTGTAGTCGGTCGGCGGCCCACAGTCGGTCGCCTAGGCTGTGCCCGACGTGGCGGCCCGCGCCTCCTCCGGTGAGCCGACCGCCCGGGCTGCCGCGTCGGGCACGATCCGCTTCATCAGCTTGGTGAGCACATCGCCGGGACCCGCTTCGAGGAACACGCCGGCCCCTGCCTCGGCGAGGGCGAGGATCGAGGACGCCCATCGCACCGGTGACACGACGTGTCGCTTCAGGAGGGAGCGGAGCTCGCCCGGGTCGGACACGAGGGCTCCCGCCACGTTCTCCGCCACCGGGCACCGGGGCGCGGAGAACCCGATCGCGTCGATGCGCTCGTCGATCGCCGCGCGCGCCGGCTCCATCAGCGGCGAATGGAACGCACCGGCCACCGGGAGTCGAACCGCGCGGATCCTCCGCTCCTTGGCGAGCGCCTCGGCGCGTTCGATCGCTGCGACCGAGCCGGAGATCACCACCTGCGCCGGGGAGTTCTCGTTCGCCACCACGAGCTCGTCGCCGCCGCGAACCTCGTCGCAGAGCGACGCGGCGGCCACGGCGCCGACGCCGAGCAGCGCCGTCATCGCTCCGGGGCGCTCCTCGCCGGCGCGCTGCATCTCGGCGCCCCGGATCACCACCAGATCGAGGGCATCGGCGAGGGAGACGACGCCGGCCACGACGAGCGCCGCGAACTGGCCGAGGGAGTGACCGGCCACGCCGACAGGCGCAACCCCTTCCGCTTCGAGCACGTGGAACGCCGCGACGTCGCAGGCGAGCAGCGCGGGCTGCACGAACTCCGTGGTGGCGAGAGCACCGTCGTCGTGGCATCCGGCCACGATGTCGCGACCCAACGCGTCGGAGGCCTCCTGCAGGATCGATCTCCCGGCGGGATGGCCGACCCACGGGTCGGCCATCCCCGCATACTGGGATCCCTGGCCCGGGAAGACCACCGCGGATCGCGTTCCGCTCGTATCCACGCCCCCAGGTTGCCACGAGGAGGCGAACACTGTTCAATCAGGGCGAGCCCATGGCCGAGAGGGTTCAGAGATCTTCTTCCCCCACGCCCCGCGCACAGGGGTCGGAGGGGGTATTGGGGTTCCTTGGTCGCGACATGGCCGTCGACCTCGGGACGGCGAACACGCTCGTCTACGTGCGTGGACGCGGAGTCGTCCTGAACGAGCCGTCCGTTGTCGCGATCAACACCCTTACTGGAGCCATCCTGGCCGTGGGTGCCGAGGCCAAGCGCATGATCGGCCGCACTCCTTCGCACATCCAGGCCGTTCGCCCACTCAAGGACGGCGTGATCGCCGACTTCGACGTGACCGAGAAGATGCTCCGCTACTTCATCCAGCGTGTGCACAAGCGCCGGCTCCTCGCGAAGCCGCGTGTGGTCGTGTGCGTGCCGTCCGGCATCACCGGGGTCGAGCAACGCGCCGTCGAGGAAGCCACGATCGCCGCCGGCGCGCGCCGCGCGTACATCATCGAGGAGCCGATGGCTGCCGCGATCGGCGCAGGTCTCCCGATCCACGAGCCGACCGGGAACATGGTCGTCGACATCGGGGGCGGTACCACCGAGGTCGCGGTGATCTCACTCGGCGGCGTGGTCACCTCGACCTCCATCCGCATCGGCGGCGACGAGCTCGACGAGTCGATCATCCAGCACGTGAAGAAGGAGTACTCGCTCCTCCTCGGCGAACGGACGTCCGAGGCGATCAAGCTCGCGATCGCGTCGGTGTATCCGATGCCGGAGGAGCTCGTCGCCGAGATCAAGGGCCGAGACCTCATCTCCGGCCTCCCGAAGACCATCACGATCGCAGCGGAAGAGATCCGTCGGGCGATCGAGGAGCCGGTGAACGCCATCATCGACGCCATCAAGACCACCCTCGACCGGACCCCCCCTGAGCTCGCCGCGGACATCATGGACCGCGGCATGGTGCTGACGGGCGGCGGCGCCCTGCTCCGCGGGCTGGACAAGCGCCTCCGCCACGAGACGGGGATGCCCGTGCACATCGCCGACACCCCGCTCCAGGCGGTCGTGCTCGGCTCGGGGAAGTGCCTCGAGGAGTTCGAGGTCCTGCAGCGGGTCCTGGTGACGTCGACCAGCCGGCGGTAGCCCGCCGTCGTGGCGATCCGGCAACGAACCCGCTCCGCCAGGCTCCTGGTCGTCACTTTGGTCGCCGCCTCCCTGGCGATCATCACCCTGGACTACCGCGGCGGCGACGACGGACCGCTCGACTCGGTGGGCGAGGCCATCAGCAGCGCTCTCGCCCCGATGCAGCGGGCGGTCTCCGGTGTGGTCCAGCCGGTAAGCAACTTCTTCAGCAGCCTCGCGGAGCTGCCGTCCCTGACGGCGCGGAACGCAGAGCTCGAGCGGCAGGTCGAGGATCTGCGGACCGCGCAGCAGCTCAATCAGGAGCTCGCGCGCCGGATCGAGGATCTCGAGGGACTCCTCGGACTGCAGGCGATCCTCCCTCGGACGATCCCCGCCCGGGTGATCGCGAACGGCGTCTCCAACTCCGAGTGGACCGTCACGATCGGGGCCGGGTCCGATCACGGGATCGCGCTCAACATGCCGGTCGTGACGGGAGCTTCGGACGGGCCGAGGCTCGTCGGCCGGGTGATCCAGGTCACGCCGATCTCCTCCATGGTGCAGCTCCTGATCGACCGCGACTTCGCGGTGCCGGCCACCCTCTCCACGTCGCACGAGGCAGGGATCGTCGAGGGTCGAGGTGAGGAAGAGCTCCGGATGCGACTGGTAGGGCCCGGCGTCGACGTCAGCGAAACGGAGCCGGAATCCGTGTTCACCCTCGGCTACCGGGTCGAGGGTGAGGCGGGGCTCTACCCGCCGGGCATCCTGATCGGGACCGTCTCCCGCGCATTCAGCGAGGCCGGATCGGTCGAGTCCTTCGTCACGATCCGGCCGGCGGTCGACTTCTCGACGCTGCAGAACGTCCTCGTGATCGCGCGGCGTCGTGCCACGGCCGAGGGCGCGACATGAGACGGACCGTGATCCTCGTGGCCGTGATCGTCACGGCCCTCTTGCTGCAGACGACGGTCTTCCCCGAGCTCACGTTCCTCGGGGTGAAGCCGGAGCTCCTCTACCTGGTGACCGTGGTGTTCGCGGCGCTCCGAGGACCGGCCGAAGGCGCGGTCGTCGGATTCGTCAGCGGCCTGTCGCAGGACTTCCTGCTCAACACGCCGAAGGGGATCACGGCCCTTACGCTCACGATGCTCGGCTACACCATCGGCCTGGCCCGGCAATACATCACGTCGCCGTCGCCCCTGCTCCCGGCGTTCCTCGTGGCCGTCGGGACCGCAGGCGGCGTGGCCTTCCAACGTGTCGTGGCCTTCCTCCTCGGCGAGGAGGAAGGCCCATTCGGCTACGTCGCGAAGGTCGTGGTCCTCACGGCCCTCTACGGCGCGGTGCTCACGCCGATCTTCTATCCGGCGCTGCGGCGTGCGGCCGCCGCCACGCACGCCGGCAGGGTGGTGCGCTTCTAGATGGAACGTGCGGGCTCCCGGCTGAGGATCCTCGCGTTCGTCGTGGCGTTCATGTTCGTGGCCCTCTCGACGCGGCTGTGGTTCCTCCAGGTCCTGGCCGGACCCCAGCACGAACGGGACGCACGCGACAACTCGTTGCGGACCGTGACGACCGACGCTCTCCGCGGGGACATCCTCGATCGCGACGGTCGACGGCTCGTCCACAACCGGCAGAGCCTCGAGGTCCGCATCAACCGCGACGAGCTGGGCGACGAGGCGGAGGCGACGCTCGCGCACCTCTCGGAGATCCTCGGCGTCTCCGCGCAGGAGCTCGGCGAGGAGCTCGATTCGAAGCTGTACTACAGCTACCAGCCCGTCCCGGTCGCGGAGTTCGTGCCCGAGGAGGTCTACTTCAAGGTGCGCGAGGAGCCGGAGCGGTTCCAAGGCGTCGAGGTCGTCCAGCAGAATGTCCGCACGTATCCGCAGGGGCCGCTCGGCGCCCACCTCGTGGGTTGGGTCGGGCAGATCAACGCGGAGGAGATCCGCGAGCGACGGTTCGAAGGGTACGGGCCGTCGGATCTCGTGGGGAAGGCAGGTCTGGAGGCAACGTACGAACGCTGGCTGCGCGGGACGCCGGGGGAGGAGCGATTCCTCGTGAACTCCGACGGCGAGGTCCTGCGGGAGTTCGATCCGAAACCCGCCCAACCCGGTCACGATCTGCGGCTGTCGCTCGATCTCGATATCCAGAGGATCGCCGAGGAGGAGCTCCTCACGGGCATCGAGAACGCACGGACGGTCTTCGACGAGAGCTCGGGGACGAACCTCGTCGCGAACGCCGGCGCCGTCGTCGTGCTCGATCCCCGAACGGGTGGCATCGTCGCGATGGCGTCGTGGCCTTCGTTCCGGCCGTCGTGGTTCGTCCGGGGGCTCACGGAGAAGCAGCGTTCCCTGTTGTTCGAGAGCGAGCAGGCGCCGATGCTGAACCGCGCCACCCAGATCACGTACGCGCCGGGCTCGACGTTCAAGCCGTTCGTCGCCCTCGCCGCGGTGAAGGAGAAGATCGCCTCGTTCGGCAGCTACTACGAGTGCCCGGCCGAGTACGTGCACCCGGGCGACGAGTCCGGCACGGTCTTCGAGAACTGGAGCGGGCTGAGCGGCGGGACGCTGTCGATCGCGGGCGGGCTCAAGGTTTCGTGCGACTCGCAGTACTACGCGTGGGGGAGCCGGTTCTATAACAGGGATCTCACAACCGGCCAGGAAGAGCTACCGCGCCGGGTGCGGGAGTGGGGCTTCGGTCGGGAGACCGAGGTCGACCTCCCCGCGGAGGCTGTCGGGACCGTTCCCGACCATGAGTACGTCGCCGAGCATGCCGAGGTGTATCCGGACGGCTGGATCCCGGGGATCGACATCCTGCTCGCGATCGGCTCGGGCGAGATGAAGGCGACGCCGCTGCAGGTCGCGCAGGCGTATGCGGCGCTCGCGAGTGGACGACTCTGCCGGCCCCACCTCGTGGCGAGGATCGAGGCGGGGAACGGCGATGTCGCGAAGAGGATCGGCGGCAGATGCCGGCCGGTCGACTACTCCGCGGGGGAACTCGACTACATCCGCGATGCCCTCCGGGGCGTCACGACGACAGGCGGGACGGCGGGATCGGTGTTCGCGCGGTGCCCGCTCGACGTCTCCGGGAAGACCGGGACCGCGGAGCGCCCGCCGTTCCAGGACACGTCGTGGTTCGCCGGGATGGTCCCTTCCGAAGATCCGGAGTACGTGGTCGTGGCCACCGTGGAACAGGGAGGGTTCGGGGCGGAGACCGCCGCCCCGATCGTCCGGAACATCATGAGCAGGATCTACCGGACGCCGTGCGAGGGACCCGACCTCGGTGAGGAGGAAGACTGATGGACCTCGTCGCGGGACGCGTCTACGCCGACGAGCGCCGGCCGATCCGTCACCTCGACGGGCTCCTCCTGCTCGTGACGGCGATCCTGATCGTCCTCGGCTTCTTCCTGCTCTACTCGGCGACCAATCAGACCCTCCGCCAGGATCGGCTGGATCCGTTCCTGCGCGTCAACAAGCAGGTACTGACCGCGGCCTTCGGGGTGATCCTCATCCTCGCGATGGCCACGTTCGACTACCGCTTCCTTAAGGTCTACGCCGGGTTCGTCTACGCCGGCGTGGTCGTGGCCCTGCTGCTGGTCCGGATCCCCTTCCTCGGCTCGACGGCCGCGGGCGCGCAGCGCTGGTTCGAGATCGGCGGGTTCCAGGTGACGCCCTCGGAGTTCGCCAAGATCGGCTTGATCATCATGCTCGCCGCGAGCCTGTCCGAGCTGAAGCACGGCTTCCCGAGCGCCCAGGACATGATCCGGATGTGCGGCGTGGCGCTCGTTCCGTTGGTGCTCGTCTTCATCCAGCCGGACATCGGGACGTCGATCGTGATGGTGGCGATCGCGGCCGGGATGTTCCTGGTGGCGGGGGTGCGGGGCCGGCACCTGGCGGCGCTCGTCGTGATCTGCCTCGTGCTCATCGCGGCCGCGTTCCAGCTCGGGGTCGTGAAGGACTACCAGCTCGACCGTCTGCGCGCGTTCCTCGACCGGCAGAACACGCCGGCCGACGTCCGCTACAACCTGGATCAGGCCGAGATCGCGGTGGGGAGCGGCGGGCTCCTCGGGCAGGGGTACCTCCACGGACGCCAGACGACGCTGGACTACGTTCCCGAGCAGCACACGGACTTCATCTTCACGGTTGCGGGGGAGGAGTTCGGGTTCCTGGGCTCCACGTTCGTGCTGATGCTCTACGCCGTGCTGCTGTGGCGGGCGATCCGGATCGCGTTCCTGTCCAAGGATCCCTTCGGGACGTTCCTCGCCTCCGGCGTCGCGATCATGTTCGCGATCCAGATGTTCGTGAACATCGGCATGGTGATCGGCATCATGCCGATCACGGGCATCCCACTGCCGTTCCTCTCCTACGGAGGAAGCTCCATGCTCGCGAGCTGCCTGGGAGTGGGGATCCTGCTGAACGTGCACATGCGCCGGTTCAAGTAGCGCCGTATCGTCCTCGCAGCCTCCAGCAACGGCGCCATCCAGAGAACTTCAGCCGACGTCGGAGAACGGACTCGTGGAGACGCTCCACAGGAACACCGAGCCGTGCGGCCCCGTCTCCTCGAGCGTCACGTCCCCGTCCATCGCCCGAGCGGACATGCGGGCGACGGTCAGGCCGAGCCCGACGCCCTGGTGGGTCCGGGTGTGGAGCTCCTCGGCCTGCTCGAGCGGTTCGAAGATCCGCTCCAGCGCGTCCTCGGCGACGCCGGTGCCGCGATCCACGACGCGGACCTCGATGCCGGCATCGGCCTCCCGGACCCGCACGGTGACCGGTTCTCGCTCGTCGGAGAACTCGAGACCGTTCTCGACGAGCTCCTCGAGGATGCGGAGGGCGGCGACGCGGTTGAGGGTGGCGAGCATCGGCCGGCCGGGCCCCTCGACGTGGACGCGTGGGGACATCCGGGCGATCTCCTCGGCGACGTCGATCACGTCCGTGTACTCGGTGAGTCCCGCCTCGACCACCCCCTCCAGCCGGGAGACGAGTCGGGCGAGTCCCTGGGCGCGCATCACGAGTGCGGCGAGCATCTCTTCCCGTTGGTCGTGGGTGCCCGTTCCCTTCGACAGGGTCTGGGCCATCCCGAGGATCACCGTCACGGGGGTGCGGAGCTCGTGGCCGAGACGGCTCACGAGCTCGTGCCGCCGGGCGGCGCGTTCCAGCAGCGCCTCCTGGGCGAGCTCGAGCTGACGGGAGCGGCGACGCTCGCGTTCGAGCGCCTCGGTGAGCTCGCCGATCACGCGGGGGGTCACCACCGACGAGATCACGCCGCCGCCGGCGGCCGCCTGCCGGATCGCGTGGAAGATCTCCTCGCTGTCGGAGTCCTTCAGGACGTAGCAGGAGGCGCCCGCGACGAGCATCTCTCGCACGGCGTCCTGATCATCGACGCCGGTGAGCGCCACGATGCCGACCTCGGGGAAGGTCGATTTCAGCAGGCGCGTGGCCTCGATCCCGTTCATCCTCGGCATCCGGACGTCCATCAGGACCACGTCCGGCTCGGTGGAGCGCACGAGGCCCACAGCTTCGTCGCCGCTCCCCGCGGCACCCACCACCATGAGCTCCTCGGTGCCGAGCAGCGACGCGAGGGTCTCCCGGAAGCCCGGATTGTCATCGACGACGGCCACCCTGATCTGGGGACGCACGGCTTGGGTCACGGGGAGGGTGTGCAGCGCCATCACCTGGAAGTGTCGGCATCCGGGGGGGGACAGCGGTATCCCGCACCTGCGGGGTTCCCTCGGGGGGACTCCCTCGGTGGTTTCTTAGCTCGGAATGACTAGCTCACAACGAGGATGGCTGGTTCCGAAGGGGGAGGCCATCGGGTCGGGCGCCGCTCGCGAGCGGGTTCCGGGCGCAGGCTCCGTCCGATCGGCCAGGGGACTGTTATCCTCGATGCACAGACGTGCCCCAGCAGGGCCGGCAGCCAGAAGCGCCGCTCGTGGTGGGGGAAGAAGCGAGTGAGGTGGCGCGCGACGCCGCCGGCGCCCCCGAACGTGAGGATCGCCAGGCAGGCGGCGCGGCCCCGGACAGGACCGACAGTTGTACGAGCAGGTCTTCATCCCGGTGCGCGGCGATCGCCGCTGCCCCGGCGACGGAACGCTCATCGCGCGAGACCGCGCCTCCACAGCCGTTCGTCACGGATCCGGATCGCCCCCTCGCTCCGAGCGAAGGGAGTAACACATGGATCGAGAGACCGAGGCAGCGCCGCGTCAGGCGCCGCCTGCGAACGGCCTCCCCCCGATCTTCCAGCGGCCGACCTACCCGTCGGGTGAGCCGGCCACCAAGGCTCACGAGCGTGCGCCGGAGGAGCCGAGCGAGCCGAGAGCGCCTCGCGAGCCGAGGCAACGCCGAGAGCGGACCGAGGACGAGCGACCGGACGATCGGGCGCCGGCGAGCCGCCCGCCGAGGAGCAGGACGGCCGCCACCGAGGAAGCGCCCGCGAAGCCGAGGCCCGGATCGGACCAGGCGGACGAGGGCGCGCCGGCGGCTGCCGGCGAGAACGACCCCCCGGCTCCCCGGCGCCGTAGCCGCGGTGGTCGGGGCCGTGGCGGACGCGGTCGCGGTGGTGGCGGAACCACCACCAGAACCACCAGAGACGACACGACGGTCGAGGCCGCCGAAGCGCGTCCTGCCCGGGCCCGTACCGAGCCCGAGGACGGAGCCGAGGACGAACGGCCACGCCGCCAGGGCACGCGCGGAGGGCGAGGCCGGAGCGGCGCCACCGAGAAGGAGCCAGAGCAGACCGCCGAGAGCCAGCGCGACGACGCGCAGCTCGATGGGGCGGGGGACGCCGCCGCGAGCGGCGAGGCGACGGACGGCACCGAGGCACCCAAGCGCCGCCGCCGACG
>DATFGG010000037.1:0-7350 GCA_035249665.1 Actinomycetota bacterium
TCCCTCCCCGTGCCGCGACGCCGTGAGATACACGTCGATGTTCGCGTTCCGATACATCGGGTCCTCTTCCTCGCCGTACTGGGCGGCGCCCACGACGACGCCGTCGACCTCGATCGCGAGCGAGTGCTCGTCGGCGACGAATCCGTCCATCTCCCCGGGCTCGAGATGCCCCCACCAGCGGACGACCTCGGGCTCGTGACGGATCGAGGTGAGGATCGCCCTATCGTCGGGCGTCGTGCTGCGGAGGATGACCCGCGGACCCGTGAGCCTGATCGGCGTCACGGCACGATGTTCTGGTTGAGTCGGAACACGTTGTCGGGGTCGAACGCCCGCTTCAACGCCACGAGCCGCTCGTACTTCGCGTCGCCGTAGACACCCCGGGCGACGTCCCGACCGGTCTCGATGACATCGTTCACGTAGTGACCGGCCGCCGTGAACGGCTCGATCGCGGCCATCGTCTCGCGCCCCCACTCGATGAGCCCATCGTCCTCGGAGGCGTCGTCCCACTCAGCCTCCACCCCGAGCCAGAACGGCGCCTCCCGGCCGGTGAACGCCATCGCGTCCTCGGGGATGCGTGAGATCGCGCCCCCTTGCGCCCAAAGCGTGACGGTGCCGCGGGTCGTGGTGTGTGCCAGCGCGGCGTCGATGAAGCCGTCCGAGAGCTCGGCCAAGAACCCACCCTTCATGTAGAACCGCTTGCCCCACGCCATGTCCTCGTCATCCGAGGTCTGCAGTTCGAGGTAGGGGACCTGTCGGAACGTGTCGGCGACGGGCCCGAGGTCGCGAAGAGGACGGAGGGCCTCTTCGGCGTCGTCGATGCGCCCGGAGTGGGTCGCGCCGACAGAGACCACGGGCCGACCGACGAGATCCTCGTCGTCCTCCTCCGTCCCCGTCCTCACCCCGAACGACGCCATGACCTCGTCCGGCGCCGCCTCGAGGTACTCGCGGACGCGCGCCGCGATCTCGTGGCCCCGTTCGGCGGGGTAGTCGACGAACCCCTGCGTGACGACGGGACCGAGCTCGTGGAGATCGAACTCGAACGACGTGACGACCCCGAAGTTCGGGCCGGCCCCGCGCATCCCCCAGAAGAGGTCGGGCTCCTCGTCCTCGCTCACGGTGAGCACCCGGTCGTCCGCCGTGACGAGCTCGACGGAACGGAGGTTGTCGATCGAGAAGCCGAAGTGCCGCTGGAGCCTCCCCATCCCGCCGCCCAGCGTCAGCCCGGCGACGCCCGTGTGCCCGACGACCCCGACAGGGCAGACCAGTCCGTGGGCCTGAGCGGCCGCATCGAGCTGCGACAGCAACGTCCCGCCGGCCACCCGTGCGGTGCGTCGCCCGGGATCGACCTGCACGTCCCGCATCAAGGAGAGGTCGAGGACGACGCCGTCGTCGCACGTCGAGAATCCCGCGAGGCTGTGTCCACCGCACCGGACCGCGATCGGCAGGTTCTGGTCGCGCGCGAAGCGCACGGTCCGGCGGACGTCCTCCACGCCGGCCGGGCGCGCGACGACGGCGGGCCGTCGGTCGATCATCCCGTTCCAGACGATCCGAGCGGCGTCGTAGCCGGCGCTTCCCGGCAGGATGATCTCTCCCTCGAAAGCCTCGCTGAACGTTGCCAGCGCGGCCATCCCCACACCCTTGGTCGCCTCGCTCACGGCCCGTCAGGATGCCACAGCGACGGCGTCACTAGGCTGTGCTCGTGCCGCGAACCTTCTCCGCACAGGAGCTCGCCGACGAGGCGGGTGTGTCCGAGGACCGGGTCCGATGGCTGACTCACGTCGGCATCCTGCGTCCCGAGCGTCCGGGGTCCTTCATCTGGGCGGACGTGTTCCGCGTGAAGATGGCGTCGGCGCTGCTCGACGCCGGCCTGTCCGAGGAGATGCTCATCAGGTCGGTGAACGAGGGTTGGCTGAACATGGAGTTCGCCGGCGAATACCTCCCCTACGAGCCCGGCCCGCGATCCGCGCGCACGTTCGCAGCGTTCGTCACCGACGCGGGATCGAGGGCGGAACGGCTGCCGGCGGTGTTCGAGACGATGGGACAGCCGCCGCCCGACCCCGACGCGCCGATCCACGTCGACGAGGAGGAGATGTTCCGGCGGTTCCTCAACGTGTGGGGCGCCGCGCCGGACGACGGCGCGATGCTCCGGGCGGCGCGCCTGCTCGCCGAGGGCGCCCGCATCGCCTCGCTCGGGTGGGTCGAGCTCGTCGACGAACAGTTCGGTGAGCCGGCTCGCGAACGGCTGCTCCGCCGAGAGATCGAGGTGTTCCCGGACGAGGTGCGGCGCAAGTACACGACGGCGGCAAACCTCGCCCCCGAACTGTTCAGGTGGTTGAGCGCCCGCTACCTCGAGCGTCGGAGCGTCGAGGGGATCGTCGAGGGCTTCGAGCGGTTCCTGGCGCTGAAGGACCTCACACCGATGCCGGAGCCGCAGGCGCCACCGGCGGTGGTGTTCGTCGATCTGTCGGGTTTCACCGAGCTCACGGAGGAGCGAGGCGACCGGATCGCGGTGCGATCCGCCGTCGCGCTCCAGGAGCGGGCCCATTCGGTCGCGACCGAGCACGGCGGACGACTCGTGAAGTTGCTGGGCGACGGCGCGATGCTGAGGATGCCCGATGCCGAGCGTGGCCTGTCGGCCGCCCTCGGCCTCGTGGCCGCGATGGACGAGGCGGGCACGCCTCGCGCGCACGCGGGCGTGCACGCCGGCCCAGTGATCGAGCGGGACCTCGACCTGTTCGGCCGGACCGTGAACCTCGCGTCGCGGATCGCGGACGCGGCGCGTCCGGGCGAGGTGCTTGCGAGCGAGGCGGTCGCGGAGGCGCTCGCGGGCGGTGGGTTCCGGTTCGAGCCCCTCGCACAGACCGAGCTCAAAGGCATCGCCGAGCCGACCGCCCTGTACCGGGTTCGCCACGACGGAACCGGAGGGCCCGGCGCGTCAAGCTGAGGGTCCTTCCGGCCCCGCCGCGTCCGCTCGCCGGAGCACGAGCATCACCGGGACGAGGACGAGCAGGACCCCGAGCCCGGCGATCAGGAACACGATCCGCGGCGTGGTGGCCTCGACCAGGAAGCCACCGGCTGCGAACGCGAGCGAGTGTCCCAACGGTGCGGCCGTGCCGACGAGGCCGAAGACGCGTCCGAGCATGTGCCGCGGCACCGCCCGCTGAACCAGCGTGTCCATCGCCACCACGTCCACCGCGTTCCCCGCGCCGGCGATCGCCTGGGCGACCGCCACGAGGGCGATCAGCGGCGCGATCCCTGTGAGAACGGCGCCGACCCCGGTCGCGACCCAGCCGAGGAGGAACACCGTGCCAGCCGCTGCCGCCGTGCCCTTCCACGAGAGCCCGAGCGAGCCGGCGAGCATCCCGACGCCGTACGCCCCGGTCACGAGCCCGTAGGCGAGAGGGCTCCCGCTGAGCGTCCCGCGCACCAGGAACACGAGCGCGACGTCATCCAGGCCGGCGAAGGCCACGCCGACGAACAGCGCGACGATCAGCGTGCGCACCACCCGGTTCCGCCAGGCGAAGCGAAGCCCGTCCACGCCGACGGCGAGGAAGCCCCGAGTCTCCTGGCCGTCCGCGGGCGTGCGGAGCGGCGGCAGTCCCAGCAGGAACATCGCCGAGATGACGAAGGTGAGGGCGTTCGCGGCGAGGGCGCCGCGGAAGTCCAGGAACTCGACGAGCAGCCCTCCGAGGACTGGGCCGGCCGCCACCTGGATGTTCAGGGACATCCCGATCCATGCGTTCGCGCGCATCAGCTGCTCCGGTCGGACGAGCGCGGGCAGGGCGCTCCGTCCGGCCGGCCCGAACAGGGTGTCGCACGCGGCCGCGAGCGCGACGAGGCCGAGCAGCACCGGGAACGACGGATCGAACCAGGCGATCGCGCCGAAGATCGCGGCCTGGCCGATGTCGCAGGCCACCATCAGCGTCCGCTGCTCGACGCGGTCGACGATCGCGCCGGCGATCGGCCCCAGGAACCGTGGGAGCGACGTCGCCAGCAGCAGCGCCCCGACGGCGGTCCCCGTCCCTCGCTCGTCCTGCACCATGAGGACGAGCGCGATCAAGGCGATCCCGTCGCCGATGTGCGAGATCGTTCTCGCGGCCAGCAGCCGTCGGAACGCCGGGGCATCGCGGATCGGGTTGGTCACGCCATCAGTCATGGGTCGTCCTTCGGCGTCTGGTCCTTGGGCATCTGCAGGAAGAGGGTCGCGATCGTGAACGTCGCGGAGCCCTCCGTCGGGCCCGGAAGGGCCAGTTCGTCGAGGCGATGGAGGAACTCGTGCAACGCCTCGCTCGCGGCGTCGATCCCGCCGGCGTCGAGCACGATCTCCCGCGTGGACAAGACGTCCTGGTCGACGTCGTGACGTTCGGTCGCGGAGGCGTCCATCCGCCGCAGCAGCTCGGCGACGTAGGCCCGGTTCATCGCCTGCCGCATCCCCTGAGGAGCGTCCGGCTCCACGTCGACCCACAGGCCGTGGGGCACCTCGAACAGGATCTCGGTCCCCCCGCGCCGGCTCCGCTCCCCCACGCGGAGGGCGATCCCCGCCCTCTCCAGGGACCGAAGGTGGTACTGGGCGGAGCCGACCCGGATCCCGAGACGCCGGGCGAGCTCCGAAGCGGACAGGGCCTCGGCGCGGAGGAGGTGGAGCATCCGGACGCGCGTCGGGTGGGCCAGCGCCCGCATCGCCGGGAGTCCCGCGACGCGATGCTTGGATCGACCTGCCGACGTCCTCTGTCGTGGCACGAGGACAACCCTACAACATCTCTTGTAGGGTTACTGGCGAAACGCCGGGAACGAACCGGTCGGCCACGAGCTTCGTACGACCTCGCGTGCAGGGTGGAACGCGGCCGGCTGCGTGCTGGATGCGATTGTCAAGGTGGCGTTGGCCCGGCAAGAATCGTGCGGATCGCGCACGACCGTCACCTCATCTTCCGGGGCGTGCAGGTGACCCTCGGAGACAAGGGCTCGTTCGCCCTCCGCGTCGTGACCCGGAACAAGCGGGGTCCGGATCTGATCAGGGCTCGAACGCGAACCTCTACACCGATGAGGTGTGCCCAGGCTGGGCCACGATCTAACGCGAGGCAGGGTATGCGGTCGCCGGGCAGACGTCCCCGGCGACCGCGCTCATCGCAGCGGCGCGATCCTGCGACCCGCGGCGGAGTCCTCCATCAGTGTGGCGAAACGGCGCTCCCGCGTTTCTTGCCGCTTCGCGGTCATGACCCACCGGATCGTGTTCTGCCGGTATCCCTTCGGCTGCGCCTCGAACCAGGCCCACGCTCGCTTCCTCGCGCGGAAACGCTTCTCGAAGTCAGGTGAGAACACGGCCTCGTCTCGCCGCTCGTAGGAGTAGATCCCGGATCGATCCTCGCGACGGGCCTCGAACGCTTTCCGGCCGGCCGGCCGCATCCTGCCCTCTTCGGTGAGGACGGCGACACGGCCGATATTGATCGCGCTCCAGATGCTCCCGGCTCGCCGAGGGGTGAAGCGGATCATGTACCGATCCGCGTCGATCCGTTTGCGGATCCCGTCGATCCATCCGTAGCAGAGCGCCTCGTCCACCGACTCCGGCCACGTCATGCTTGCTCTGCCGGAAGCCTTCTTGTAGTAGCCGACCCAGAGCTCCGGTTCGCTCTCGTGATGGCGCTCCAGCCAACGACGGAAGTCATCTGGACGTTCGAAGGTTGTTGGTTCCATGGACTCCGAAGTCTCCCATCGAGGCCATCTCCGGGTCGGTGCCCGCCCCTATGCTGAGCCCGTGCGGTGTGAGTTCTGCGGCCACCCCTTGCCGGAGGGAGCCCGCTTCTGCCCCAACTGCGGCACGCCCGTGTCGACCACCCTCGGCACCGAAGAGAGGAAGATGGTCACGGTCGTGTTCGCCGATCTCGTGGACTCGACCGGCCTCGGACATCGATTGGATCCCGAACGCGCCCGCGAGGTACTGGGGGGGTTCTTCGATGCCGCGAGCGAGGAGCTCCGTGCCCTCCGTGGCCATCCGGAGAAGTTCATCGGCGACGCGGTGATGGCGGTGTTCGGCCTTCCGACCGTCCAGGAAGACGATGCCGTCCGGGCGGTGCGCGCCGGCCTGGCGATCCGGGATCGGATGCACCGGCTCCGGCAGTCCCTCGGCCTCTCGGAGCCGCTCGAGATCCGGGTGGGGGTCGAGACAGGAGAGGCCGCAACGGGGGTGGGCCCCACGGGGCAGCTCCTCGTCACCGGTCAGGTGGTCAACGCCGCCGCACGCCTGCAGACGGCGGCACAGCCGGGCGAAGTACTCGTCGGGGCGACCACGCATGCCCTCACGAAGGACGCGGTCTCGTTCGGCCCCCAGCAAGAGGTCGAGGCGAAGGGGTTCGCCGGCGCGCTCCAGGCCTACCCGGTGGAACAGCTCACCACCCGATCGGCCAGGCGCACGATCCCGTTCGTCGGCCGGTCGAACGAGATGGACATCCTGCGCGGCAGCGTTGCGAGGGTGAATGCCACCGCCAGTCCGCTGCTCGTCTCGATCCTCGGCGAGCCCGGGGTCGGCAAGTCCCGGCTCGCAGACGAGCTCCTCGCCGGGCTGGATCCCGCGGTCACCGTCCTCCGCGGACGGGCCCAAACCTACGGTGACACCGCGACGTTCGCCCCGGTGACAGCCATCGTTCGCGAGATCGCAGGCATCGAGGACGACATGGCTCCCGAGGAGGCGATGGACCGGCTGCGGGAGGTGGTGGACGGGTGCTGCGATCCGAGCGAGGCGCAGCGGGTCGCCGGGCGACTGGGCCTCACGATCGGGCTCGGCGCTCCGAAGCGCGAGGAGTCGGTCTTCGTGCAGGACGTGCAGAGCGGGTTCCTTTCGCTGGTCGAGGGTCTCGGCGCGCGCGGAGAGGTCGTGCTCGTGTTCGAGGACGTGCACATGCTCCGTCCGCCGATGCTCGATCTGATCGAGCGGTCGGCCGCGGCAGCCAAGAACGCCCCCAAGCGGGCGCTGACGATCGCGCTCGGGAGGCCGGAGCTGGTCGAGGAGCGGCCGGCGTGGGGGTCGGGGGCCGTCAACGCCGTCACCTTGCGGCTGGACCCGCTCCATCCCCTCGAGGCTGAGGAGTTGGTGCGGGAGGCGGCCGGCGGGCGCATCCCCGACGTGGAGGCCGCGGAGATCGCGAGCCGCACGGGCGGGAACCCCTTCTTCATCGTGGAGACGACGGGCATGGTGCTCCGCGCCCGGCAGGACGGCGCCGCGAGCTCGGGGCACGCGCTCCCCCCCACCGTGCAGGCGGTCGTCGCCGCCCGGCTGGACAGCCTCCGTCACCGGCTCCGGGACCTCGCCCGCCGGGCGTCGGTGTTCATCTTCTCCTTCGACCGGGATGAGCTCGC
>DATFGG010000038.1:0-5909 GCA_035249665.1 Actinomycetota bacterium
ACGGTCCTCGTTGTCGGCACGGTGGAGGGGAACTTCCCCAGCCTGACGCGGCCCGAGCCGATGTTCGACCTGGAGGCCCTCGACCGGCTCGTGTCGCAATCGGACCGCAACCGCGCCCGGTTGGAGGACGAGCGTCGGCTCTTCCGCATGGTCGTCGGCCGGGCTCGGGAGCGCGTGGTGCTGATGGCGAGCCGGGCGCACGCTGACGAGGCGTCCACCGGCTCACGATTCGTCGAGGAGCTGGGGCTCAAGTGGTCGGCCGTCCCGGACCCGGCGCTCGCCGAGCCGATCTCCGTCCGAGAGGCGGCAGCCCTCTGGCGCCGGACCCTGGGGGATCGCGCGATCCCGGGAGCCGAACGGCTCGCCTCCCTCCAAGGGCTCGTCGCGCTCGGCGTGGATCCACGTCGGTGGTGGTTCCAGCGCGATTGGACGGACACGGGCCGTCCGTTGCACGAGCACCTCCGGGCCTCGTACTCGAAGCTCGATGTCCTGGACAACTGTGAGCTGCAGTTCGTCCTCGGCTACGAGCTCGGTCTGGGGCGCCCCGTCGGGTATCAGGCATGGGTGGGCTCGCTCGTCCATCGCATCATCGAGGACTGCGAGAAGGGTGCCGTCGAGCGAACGCTCGAGGGCCTCGTCGCGGAGGTCGACAAGCGGTGGCGCCCGCAGGAGTTCCCCGCGAAGGCCGTCTCGGAAGCGTGGCGCTCGCTCGTCCAGAAGAAGATGCTCCCCAACTGGTTCGAACGGTACGGCCCCTACCCCGCCTCTGCCACGGAAGGGGGCTTCGAGTTCGACTACGAGGGTGCGTCGATCGTCGGGTACATCGACCGGATCGGACCCGACCCAGCCGGGTTCCCGGGTTCTCGGATCACGGACTACAAGACCGGGAGCGCGGATCGGGCTCCCAAGGCCAACGAGAGCCTCCAACTGGGCATCTATTACCTGGCTGTCCTCGAATCGGAGGAGATGAAGGAGTTCCAGCCGGTGTCCGGTGTGGAGCTGTCCTACCTGAAGGGCGACTGGCGCACCGGTGAGCTCGTGACGCGAGAGTGGACCGTGGGCACGCCCGACCGCGAGGAGGCGTACCAGGACGTGATGCGTCAGAAGCTCTCCGGTCTGGTGGGCGAGCTGAAACGGCTGAACGACTCCGGTTCGTATCGTCCGAACTACCAGGCCAATTGCTTCTTCTGTGAGTTCCAATCGCTCTGTCCGCTGTTCCCGGAGGGCCGGCCGTTGTTCGACGTAGGGAGCCCCCAGGGGGCGACGGAGCGATGAGCGGCACCATGACCTTCCCGCAGGAGATCCTCGACGTCCTCGGCGGGAGGCCTCCGACCGAAGAGCAGTGGCGCGCGATCTCGTGGCCGCTCGAGCCGTACGTGCTGGTGGCCGGTGCCGGTTCGGGGAAGACGTCGGTGATGGCGGCGCGCGTGGTGTACCTCGCGCTCGTGGCGCTCGGCCGGATGCCCGCCGAACACGGCGGCGTCCTGCCCGGGAACGTCCTGTGTCTGACGTTCACGAACAAGGCCACGGAGAACCTCCAGCAACGCGTCCGCCGGGCCCTGGCCGGCCTCGACCTCCCCGACGGCGAGGAACCCGAGATCACCAACTATCACGGGTTCGCGGCCCAGCTCCTGGATCGGCACGGCGTGCTGATCGGGATCGAGCCGAACCAACGTGTACTGACGCCCGCGCAGCGGGTCGAGCTCTGCGGCCGCGTGCTCGACCGCATGACGTTCGAGGTCGTCGAGGCACAGCGGCTCCCCGGCGTCGTCGATCGGATCCTCACGCTCGACGACCAGGCAGCGAACCACTTCCGCTCGCCGGACGAGATCGTCGAGTTCAACGAGCATCGGTTGGAGGAGCTGAAGGAGCACCGATCCGACCGCGCGTACGGATCGGCTCGCGAGCGCATCGAGCTCGCGAAGGCCTGCGCGGTTTTCCGGGCGCTGAAGCGAGAACTCGGCGTGATCGACTTCGGTGACCAGATCGAGCTCGCCCTCGACATCGTCGACAAGCATCCCGAGGTCGCCGGCCAGTACCGCGATCGGTTCGCCGCGGTGCTCCTCGACGAGTATCAGGACACGAACGTGGCGCAGGCGAGGCTGATGGCGGGCGTCTTCGGCGGTGGGCACCCGGTGACGGCCGTCGGTGACCCCGATCAGAACATCTATGCCTGGCGTGGCGCGTCGCTGTTCAACCTGCTCGAGTTCCCGAGGCAGTTCGCCAGGGCGGACGGCGAGGAGGCCACGAAGCTCCCCCTGTACACCAACTTCCGCTCGGGTGCGCGGATCCTCGAGGCGGCCGACGTGCTGATCGGCCAGCTCCCGGCGGCGCAACGCCCCGACCCGGACAAGCGACTCGTCCCGTGGGAGGAGAACGGCCCCGGCGAGGTCCACGTCGCACGCATCTCCGACGAGGTGAAGGAGGCGGCGTGGGTGGCCGATCGGATCGTCGCGTTGCACGACGCGGGCGCCGCCTGGTCGGACTGCGCGGTGCTGTGCCGCACCTCGCGGCTGTTCCTCTCCCTCCAGCAAGCGTTCGTCGAGCGCGAGGTGCCCGCGGAGATCCTCGGACTCGCGGGGTTGCTCAAGATGCCGGAGGTCGTCGAGGTGCTCGCCTACGCCCGCGCCACGCTCGACCCCCTCGCGAGCGTCGCGCTCGGCCGGATCCTCCTGGGACCTCGCTACCGGGTCGGCTTCAAGGACCTGGCGCTCGTGGCGTCGCTCGCCAAGACGAAGAGCTACGCGTTGCGGGAGGAGGACGAGGCGGACGGAGACGCCGCTCCGTTCCTGTTCACCGAGGCCCTCGAGCATCTCGACGAGGTCGAGGGTCTCTCCGACGAAGGGCGGCTGCGCCTGGAGGAGTGCCGGCAGGAGCTGACGGAGCTCCGCGTCGAGGCGCGACGACCGGTGGGCGAGTTCCTCGGCGAGATCATCCGACGGACGGGCATCCTCACCGAGCTCGACGCACACCTCGACGTGGCGACGGCGACGGCGGCCCGACGCAACCTGGCGGCGTTCCTCGACGAGGTCCACGCGTTCTCCCCCGTGCAGGGTGAGCTCACGCTGCGAGCGTTCCTCGAGTACGTCGACGCCGTCGAGAACCTCGACAAGCAGGAGTGGTCCCCCGTCCAACCCTCCGAGGAGGACTCGGTCAAGGTCATGACGATCCATGTGGCCAAGGGCCTCGAGTTCGATCACGTCTTCGTGCCCGGGCTCGCGAAAGGCCTACTGCCGAACACGACGATCCAGCACAACCCGGCCGAACGCGGCAAGTCGATGGACTTCGAGCTCCGCGGCGATGCCTCCTACCTCCCGCGCTACGACGGCAACCTCTCCGCCTTCAAGAAGGACCTGAAGCAGCAGGAGGAGTTCGAGGAGCGGCGGACCGCCTACGTCGCGATGACCCGTGCGCGCCGGTCGCTGCACGTCACCGGCGCCCACTGGTACGCGGAGAACATGCGCGCGAAGGAGGCCGGCCCGTTCCTCAGGGAGCTGAAGGACTGGATCATGGAGACGAAGCACGCCACGTGGGACCCCGGCGCCGATATCGACGAGGAGCACAACCCGATCCTGGGCTACCGGGAGCGGTTCGTCCGCGACTGGCCGGGGCCCGCGCTGCCGGCGGAACGCGACCCCGTGTTCCCCGAGGGCTGGCGGCATGCGGCCGTGGCCGTCGCCGAGAGCGGGGGCACCATCCAGGATTCCCTCCTGGATGCTCTGGATCCGGATGGGCGAGCGGCGCTGGATCGCCTCGGCGCCGATCGCCGCGGACTGGGGCTCCACCTGAGGGAGCGCGAAGAGGTCGAGGGTCGCGGCGGCGAGGTGATGCCGCCCCGGAACGTGTCGGTGGGCGGGGTGATCGACTACGCCCGGTGCCCGAAGCGCTTCTACTGGACGTCCGTGAGGCCGCTCCCGCGCTTCTCGGGACCGGCCGCCCGGATCGGGACCGAGGTCCACCGTTGGATCGAGCGACGGTCCTCCGGACAAGGACAGCTCCTCGAGCTGGACGACGCGCCCGACCTCACCTCGGACGAGCTCGCGACCGAGCCGGGCAAGGTCGACCGCTTGCGGCAGGCGTTCCTCACCAGCCGGTTCGCTGGCGTGGTCCCACTGTTCGCGGAGCGCGCCTTCCTCTTGCGGCTGGACGGGTTCGCCGTCTCCGGCCGGATCGACGCGGTGTTCGGAGCCGCGGTCGAGGGTCCGTGGGAGGTCGTCGATTGGAAGACCGGTCGGCGTCCCCCGGACGACGACCCGCTCGCCGGCCTGCAGCTCGACCTCTACGGCCTGGCCTGCGTCGAGGTGTGGGGCAAGCGCCCAGAAGATCTCACGCTCACCTATCTCTATCTCGCCGGCGGCGAAGAGGTCTCGCATCCGATGGGCGACCCCGACGTGGTGCGAGCCCGTGTCGGGGACGCGCTCCGCGCGATCGGGGAGGGGGCGTTCGATCCCACGCCGGGTCCGTGGTGCCATCACTGCGACTTCCTGTCCTTCTGTGACACCGGACGTCGCTGGGTGGCGGCCGACGCCTGAGCGTTCAGATCCGAGTGGTCAGGACTCGAGGCGCTCGATCTGCTCCCAGAATGGCCGGTAGTTCGCGGCCGGGTCGTATCCACCCCTCGCCACGCCCGGGACGGTTCGAGCGACGAGGCCCGTCTCGGCCGGGACGCGGAACTGCGCCACCGCTCGGAACCACTCCAGGTCCCCGGGGTGGAGCATCTGCTCCCCACGGCTGCCGGCGGAGCGGAGCGACGGATCGTCGACCACGACGGGGGTCGGACGGAACGCTCGCTCGATCGCCGCTTCGATCGCTGGATCGTCGGCCTCGACGACCGGGCGCCCTTCGAGCCAGGTGGCGGCGGCGACGGCGGGCGGAGGAGGAGGCGGGGGCGAGGGCGGGGCACCCGGCGCGGGTGCAGCCGGCGTCGAAGGGTCCGTCGGGTGGTGGAACTCGATGCGCAGCGGACTCACTTCGCGAGCGAGCGGTCCACTCGCCTCACCATCCTGGCGAGCGAGGCGAGCAGCGCCCGTGCGAGGTCGGCGTCGTCTCGAACCAATCGGAGGAAGGACGCACGCGGGAGTCGGAGCAAGGACAACGGCGTCTCTGCGACCACCGACGCCGATCGGGGACGTCCATCGAGCAAGGAGATCTCGCCGAAGTGGTCGCCCGGGATCAATCGATGGACCATCTTGCCGCCCGAGACCACCTTCGCCTGCCCCGCGACCGTGACGAAGAACGAGTCTCCCGGCTCCCCTTCCTGGATCACGGTGTCGCCGGCGTCGTACTCGACGGTCGTCGTGAGCCCCGCGACCTTCTTCAGGTGCCGCTTGGACAGCGTGTCGAACAGCGGCACCGCCGCGATGACGGTATCGAGCTTCGCCTTCGCCAACGTGACCTCCTCGGGAACGGCGCGGGCAAAGCCTAGCGCGTTCTCTCCGGCTGCGTGTCGGCGACGGTCGATAGGGTCACGCGCGCGAAGGAGTGGTGCGTGTGAGGGTGGCCGGCGACCCACTCCCCCTGCTGTTCGATGTGCATCCCGGACGGGAGATCGTCCGCCAGGGTGAGCCGTACCCGGATGCGTGGGTGATCCGTCGGGGTGCGCTCCTGATGGAGACGATCGACGTGGAGGGCCACCGACTGGTCCTCGACGTGTTGGGGCCGGGAGACCTCGTCGGTGGTCCCACCGGATGGACCGCTGACGCCTCGATCCGTGCGCTGGTGACGAGCGGTCTGTTCGCCGCGGGGCCGGTCGCCCTGCGGGACGGTCTCGCCCGGCGGGCGAGGCGGACCTCCTGGCTCGCCTGCTCGATCGCGTGGGATCGGATCTCCGACAGGCTCCTCGCGCGCCTCGACGATCTCGCGGAGCGATTCGGCCGAACCGCCCCCGGGGGACGGCGACTCGAGCTCCC
>DATFGG010000039.1:0-9589 GCA_035249665.1 Actinomycetota bacterium
GCTCAACAGGGGGAGATCCCGTTCTCCGGTGCATCTCCCGTGCACTCGAACCCGGTCACGAACCCGTTCACGATCGTCCCGGCGGCTGCCGGCGTGAGGGCGGTCTCGCCCGCCGAGACGGGGCAGGACTGTCGGTAGTTCCAGGCCGTCAGGGTGAGTGCGCTCTCCGGCGTGAGGGTCGGGTACGGAGCGAGGAACGTCGCGTTGCTCTCCGAGGCGATGTCCGCGATCCGGTCGACCACGGCCTGGGGTAGTCCGCCGTCGGCCTCCGGCAGGTAGTACACGAACACCGCCCCGTGTTCCAGCGCGTGGACGGCGACGGTCTCCTCGAAGGGAGCGTCGAAGACCTTCGGATCATCGGGGGGCTGCGAGCCGTTGTGCTTCCCGGACGTCGCGGGCGGATCCGGGTACGTGACGGTCTCACCCGGGGTCAGGTGCCTCTGCGCCGGCGTCAGGTCGGGCCGTTGTTCGGGGACCGTGCAGCCGGCCTCGCTCGCGGCCCGGACCGCGGCCTCCGGGATGTCGTCCGGCCCCTGGAAGGTGCGGAACAGCGAGATCGCCGCCACGGCGGCGACCGCGATCCCCGCCGAAGTGAGCGTGCGACGGAGCGACGCCGCGCGCCGCGCGCGGCGGCGCTCCGCCTCCCGGAGCCGTCTCGCTTCCTCCTTGCGATCGCGCCGCTCGAGGTTGGCGCCTCCTCGCGAAGCCTGCGGGCGTTCCGACGCGGGATGGCGCGGTCGCTTCTTCTTCTTGGCCATCAGGTCCCCTCGATCATCCGAGCGAGGCCCCCGGTTCGGGGGCGACGCCCGCGTACTCGCGGTCCTCCGCGGTCGGGAAGCTGTACTGCGACGTGAAGTCGAACGCAACCGCGAGGTCGATGCTTACGCACGAGCGGAGTCGATGCCACGACACCAGACCCATCTCCGTGCCTTCGGGGAGGATCCCCGCGGCATCGCCGGGGATGTCGTACGGCGCCACGATCACCCGATCCTGCCCCACCTGTGCGTCCTGGAGGCGGCGGTCGTAGAACTCCCGCAGCCGGGCCACCTTCCCGACCGGCGCCGTCGGGTCGTACCAGACGATGGTCGCACCGTGCTCCAACGAATGGATCGCGCGGATGACCTCTTCGAGGGCGAGGGAGTCGTAGACGCCGGCCGGGAGCGGGACGTCGCCGTGCGGTCCGGATGCCGGGGGCGTGGTCGGGTACGTGGACAGCGGAGGGCCCGCGGTCGGATCGATGTGTGACCGATCATTGTCTGCGGGGTCGTAGTCCGGGGTCGTCGCGACCTCACCGCACCCTGCCTCGGTGGCCGCCGCCGATGCCCGTTGGAGGAGCTGCGCGGGCTCCGGGAAGTCGCCGCCCGACGGGAGCAGCGTCGCGGCGACGACGACCGCCGCGATCACGGCGCCACCGGCGGCGATCCCGATGGTGCGGGCGCGGCGCTTCGACGCCAACTTCCGCTGGAGTTCCTCACGTTCGCGCCGCGCCTGCTCCTTGCGCTCGGCCTTGGTCAGCCGCCGGCCTTCGCCCGGCCGTCGGGGCGCATCGTTGCTCAATCAGGTGCCTCACGCATGGATCGCGGAAGCTTACCGGCCGTACCGGTCGTGCACGGGAAGGTCCATCTTGCGGCAGCGAGGTTGCGGGCCTATCCTGCTCGCGCCTTCCCCCTTGAGCACGACCGGCCAGCCGGCCGGGGGAGGGAGGGCGCGTGTCAGACACCAAGCACGACCAGGTCGTGAGGGTGCCCGTGGCGAAGGAGCGCAGCGGTCTCGATCGCTTCTTCAAGGTCTCGGAGCGCGGCTCCACGATCCGGATCGAGGTCGTCGCCGGGATCACCACCTGGCTCACGATGGCCTACATCCTGTTCCTGAACCCGCAGATCCTCGGGTTCGCCGCCGTGCCCGACCTGCAGCCGCTGGGACTGCCGTTCGGGGCCGTCCTCACCGTGACGGCCCTCGTCGCAGGGATCGCCACGATCGCGATGGGGCTCTGGGCGAACTACCCCTTCGCGATCGCATCGGGACTGGGCCTGAACGCGTTCGTCGCGTTCACCCTCGTCGCCGGCGAGGGGCTGAGCTATGCGGAAGCGATGGGCGTGATCGTCGTCGAGGGACTCGTGATCACGCTCCTGGTCCTCACGGGGCTCCGGAACGCGATCGTCAACGCGATCCCGATGGACCTGAAGCGCGCGATCGCGATCGGCATCGGTCTGTTCCTCACCGTCATCGGGCTGGTGAACGCCGGTGTGGTCGTACGCGGTCAGGGGACCGTGGTGGCGCTGAGCAACAACCTGACGACGCTCCGGATGCTGATGTTCGCGATCGGCCTCGCGTTGGCATCCATCCTCGTCGTGCGGAGGATCCGGGGCGGTCTGCTGATCGGGATCGTCGCGACCACCGTGATCGCGGCGATCGTCAACGCGATCTGGGGCGACAACGCGATCTGGGACGCGGTCGGCCCGGGGATCGCGCAGGTGCCGGAATCCCTCACGTCGTCTCCCGACTTCAGCCTCGTGGGTGAGTTCTCGTTCGGCTTCTTCTCGACGCTGGGGGTCGTCGCGGCGATCGCGGCGGTCGTGACGGTGATGCTCTCCGACTTCTTCGACACGATGGGAACCGCGGTCGCGCTGGGCGACGAGGCCGGGCTCCTCGACGACGAGGGTCGGCTTCCCAACATGAACCGCGTCCTGCTGGTCGACTCGCTGGCGGCGGCGGCCGGCGGCGCGGCGAGCGCGTCGTCGAACACGACCTTCATCGAATCGGCGGCGGGCATCGGCGAAGGTGGTCGCACGGGACTCGCGTCCGTGGTCACCGGCGTCCTCTTCCTCCTGTGCGTCTTCCTGTCCCCGCTCGCAGGTGTGATCCCACCCGAGGCGACCGCGCCCGTGCTCGTGATCGTCGGGTACTTCATGATGCGGGGGATCGGCGAGATCGACTGGCGGGACCCGGCGATCGGGATCCCCGCGCTCCTCACGATCGGTCTGATGCCGTTCACGTACTCGATCACGAACGGGGTCGGGGCCGGCTTCGTGGCCTACGCGGCGATCAGGCTGATGCAGGGCAAGGCGCGAGACGTGCATCCGTTGCTGTACGTCGCCACCGCCATCTTCCTCTGGTACTTCCTCCGGGGGACGTTCGCGTAGACGGTCGAGGGCGGGGCCGTCAGGCCCCGCCCTCCGGCATCGGGCCCACGGCCACGACACCGATCGGGCGCCGATCCGGATCGAGCGTGAGCGCCGCTCGCACGCGCTCCGGATCGAGGACGCGGCCCGGGTCCCAGGCCCACGCGAGGCCCTGCGCGTGGAGGGCGACCAGGAGCGATCGGATCGCCGCGCCGGCGGTGAGGAGGGTCGCCTGCTCGGAGGTGCCCAGGGATCCCACACAGGGAACGACCAGGGCGGGAGCCGTCCGGAGGGCATCGTCGGGGTCCACCACGACGGCGAGCAACCGGCGCCGCGCGGCGGTCGAGTCCACCGCGACGAAGGAGCACGCCGCCGCGCCGGGAGGCGCGCTCGCTACCGCCATCGCGTCTTCGAGGAGGGCTCGAGGCACATCTCCGGAGCCGAACACGCCACTCGGACGGGCGGACGTGAGGGCCTCCGCGACGGATTCCCGGAACAGGTCGTCGGCCGGTGCGCGGACGAGGTCGCGCGCGACTCCCGGCGGCACGTCCCCGAACGCCCGAACCACTCCCCGGACGAGCGCCGCCGGGACCCGCGCCGTCTTCGTCATCACCAAGCCGCTCGCAGCCGCCACCGCGTCGGCGAGCGCCACGACCGTGGTCTGCAGCACCGTGCCGTGGTCGTCGAGGGTCCCTCGCAGATCGAGCACGGCGGGCATGCCGGCGCAGCCGATCGCGACGTCGACGACCCCGTCACGCCAGGGTCGGCCGAACGTGTCGGTGACCACCACACCCAGCCGTCCGAGGCCGAGGCGAGCGACCAGCTCCTTCTGCAGGCGCTCGGCGCTCGCATCCGGATCCTCGGGGAGCAGCGTGAGGAACCCCGGGACGACGTTCGACGCATCGACACCCGCGTTCGCACACACCAGCCCGTGCTTCGTCCGCGTGATCAGCAGGTCGCCGCGGCGGGCGACGACCGCCACCGATTCCCGGGCCACCCACGACCCGCGATCGTCGCCGGGGACGATCCGTCCCTCCGCCTTCGAGACGACCTTCTGCGTGATCGCCACGACATCGCCGTCGCTCGCTCCGTGCCGGCGGAGCGACGGCTCGAGCAGTGAGGCGAGATCGTCGCCGGGCTCGACCTCGGGGAGCCCCTCGAGCGGGATCAGCTCGATCGTCATGGCAGGGTCGCAAGCGCGGTCCTCGCCACGTGCTCCGCGACCTCGTCGTCGCGCATCACCGTGTCGGTGACGACGACCCGTGCGCCGACCTCGTCTCGCACACGCGTGCGCAGCCCGGCGTCTTCCTCGTCGATCACCCACGCGTCCAGGAGGTCGTCGTACGCGTGAGCGGCGCCCACCGCGGAGACCTCGAGCCCGACCACCGGCATCAGCCGGTCGGCCATCCCGGCGAGCGGTCGTCCCCCGACGATCGGGGAGACACCCACGACCGGCTTCGCGGCGACGGCCGCGCGCACACCGGGGACGGACAGGATCGGGCCGATCGAGACGACAGGATTCGAGGGGCAGATCACGACGACGTCCGCAGCCCCGATCGCGTCGAGCACACCGGGGGCGGGGGACGCCCGCTCGGCGCCCGCGAAACGGATCGCCTTGACGTCGTCGCGGGCGCCGCGCTTGACCCAGTACTCCTGGAAGTGCAGGTCCATCTCCCGGCCCTCCGCCACCACGTCGAGCCGTGTCTCCACGCGGTCCTCGGTCATCGGCACGATCGTGGTGTCGATCCCGAACCGGTGGGCGATCCGTGCGGTGACGTCGGACAGCGACGTGCCGTCGGTCAGCGAACGGGTCCGGAACAGGTGCGTCGCCAGGTCGAGGTCGCCCAGCCCGAACCACGCGGCGTCGGGGTCGAAGGTCCGGAGCTCCTCGGTCGCGCGGAAGGTTTCGTCCCGCCGCCCCCACCCGCGCTCCCGGTCGAACGCGTCACCGAGCCAGTACGTGACCGAATCGAGATCCGGGCACACCCGGAGCCCGTGCACGTCGATGTCGTCGCCCGTGTTCACGACCGCGGTGAGGTCGGCATCCGGTGCAGCGCGCACGAGGCCGCGCAGGAACTTCCCTGCACCGACGCCTCCCGCGAGCGCGACGACCTTCACGAGCGCAGAGCGTAGTAGCCTCCCGCCGTGGCGGCCGCGACGACGCACGCTCTGCGGCGCGCGCTGGCGCGTGCCGAGCAGGGAAAGGCCGTGTCCGTGCCCGAGGCCGCCGAGCTGATGACCGCTCGGGGGGCGGACCTCGAACGTCTGACCGCGATCGCGGGACACCTTCGGGATCTCGGTTCGAGGGATCGCGTCACGTACTCGCGGAAGGTCTTCGTGCCGCTGACGATGCTCTGCCGCGACCATTGCCACTACTGCACGTTCGCGAAGCCACCGGCGAAGCTCGACGCGCCATTCCTCGCGCCGGAGGAGGTGCTCGCCATCGCCCGCAGGGGAAGGGAGCGCGCGTGCAAGGAAGCGCTCTTCACGCTGGGCGACCGACCGGAGGAGCGGTACGAGGTCGCTCGAACCTGGCTCGCGGCTCGCGGGTACGGTTCGACGCTCGAGTACGTGCGTGCCTCGGCGATCAGCGTGATCGAGGAGACCGGGCTCTTGCCGCATCTGAACCCGGGGGTCATGAGCTACGAGGAACTCGCCCGACTACGGCACGTGAGTGCGTCGATGGGGCTGATGCTGGAAACGTCATCCGAGCGGCTCTCCCGACGCGGAGGCGCGCACTTCGGATCGCCGGACAAGCGTCCCGCCGTGCGGCTGCGGACGATCGAGGACGCAGGCCGCCTCGCGATCCCGTTCACCACCGGCATCCTCGTGGGGATCGGAGAGGACTCCATGGAGCGTGCCGCGTCGGTGTTCGCGATCCGCGATCTGCATCGCCGGTACCGACACATCCAAGAAGTGATCGTGCAGAACTTCCGCGCCAAGCCGGGCACGCCGATGGCACACGCGGAGGAACCGGACCCGGAGGAGTTCCTCGCCGCCGTGGCGACCACGCGCGTCGTGATGGGACCGCACGTCGGCGTCCAGGCGCCTCCGAACCTGTCGGATCCCGAGCAGCAGCTCCGGCTGCTCGATGCCGGGATCAGCGACTGGGGCGGGGTATCACCCCTCACCCCCGACCACGTGAACCCGGAGCGTCCGTGGCCCGCGATCGAAGCCCTGGCTGCCACCACGGCGGCTCGCGGCAAGTCACTCCGCGAGCGACTCACGATCTATCCTCGCTTCGCTCTCGACCCGGATCACTACCTGGCCAGCAAGATGCGCCTCCCGGTCGAGGCGTTGCTCGACGGGGGCGGGCTGGCGCGCGAGGGCGTGGCCCCGCAGCCCGTTGCCTGGCAAGACCCGGACGTCACGTGGAAGCCGCGGGTGATCGATCTCACGTTCGCGAAGGGCCCCGAGGCCGGTCTGCGGGCGGACGCGGAGGCGGTGTATGGGGAGATCTCCTCCGAGGACGCCGTCACGGCGGCATGGGCGGCGCGGACCGTGGTGCCCATGCGTCTCGGCGCGGAGATCCGCCAGGCGCTCCGCAAGGCGGAGCGCCATCGCCCGATCTCCGATGCCGAGGCCCTCGCCCTGTTCCAGGCCGAGGGGGCGGACCTGGACGCCCTCCGGGCGGTCGCCGACGGGCTCCGGCAGGAGGCCGTCGGCGACGTGGTCACCTACGTGATCAACCGGAACATCAACTTCACCAACGTCTGCTATGTGGGGTGCCGGTTCTGCGCGTTCGCCCAGCGGGAGGTCGACCCGGAGGCGTACACGCTCACGCTCGCCGAGGTGGCCGACCGGGCGGAGGAAGCCTGGGCCGACGGGGCGAGCGAGGTGTGCATGCAGGGAGGGATCCATCCCGACCTGCCCGGGTCGTTCTATCTGGATCTGCTCGATGCGGTCAAAGCGCGTGTCCCGGGGATCCATGTCCACGCGTTCAGCCCGATGGAGATCCTCAACGGCGCCACGAGGATGGGTGTCTCGTTCCGTGAGTTCCTGACGGCCTGCCGGGAACACGGACTCGGGACGATCCCCGGGACCGCCGCGGAGATCCTCGACGACGACGTCCGCTGGCTCCTCACGAAGGGAAAGCTCCCGGCCGACACGTGGGAAGAGATCGTGCGGACCGCCCATGACCTGGGGATCCGGAGCTCCTCGACGATCATGTTCGGACACGTCGATGCGCCACCGCACTGGGTCGCGCATCTCCGCCGGATCGCCGCGATCCAGCGGGACACGGGAGGGTTCACGGAGTTCGTCCCGCTTCCGTTCGTACACCGGAACGCGCCGATCTACCTCGCCGGTCACGCCAGGCCGGGTCCGTCCCACGCCGACAGCCTCCGCGTGCATGCGGTCGCACGGATCCTCCTCGACGGAGTTATCCACAACGTGCAGGTCTCGTGGGTGAAACTCGGTATCGAGGCGTCGCAGGAGATCCTGCGGTCGGGGGCGAACGACTTCGGTGGCACGTTGATGGAGGAAACGATCAGTCGTATGGCGGGCTCGGGGTGGGGCGTCAGGATGACGCCCGCCGAGTTCGACGACGCGATCCGTTCGATGGGTCGCACGCCCGGCGTGCGGACGACGACGTACGATCGGATCGAGACGAAGGCCGCTTCCTGAGCCGCGAGCCGTCAGCTTCACTGACCGTTCTCGTCAACTCGGTTGACCACACAGTTTCTTCTCCGAAGGGGTTGCACTCGCGCTTCCGCTTGGGGACGATTACTCGAGATGAGGGTCGAGGCAGAGAATCACCTGAAATTCCCTCTTGCCAGGGAGGCGGTTCTTCCCTCAGAATCACATGGATGTGATTTGGGGGGGAGAGCAGCGTGCATCACTACATCCCATGGCAGGAACGGGCGAGGTGCCGAGACCACGACCCTGAGGTCTTCTTCCCCGAGAAGGGGGGATCGTCCAGGGAGGCCAAACGCATCTGCTCGGAGTGCCCCGTTCGGATCGAGTGCCTCAACTACGCGCTTCGCCGCGACGAGCGGTACGGCGTGTGGGGCGGGATGAGCGAACGGGAACGGCGGCGCCTCAAACGGATGGCGTCGTAGGCGCAGGATCCTTCGTTCGTTACGGAGGAAAGGGGGACGGGAATGGCAGCACGGAAGACAGCCGCGCGGAAGCGACCCGCCGCGAAGAAGACGGCGGCTCGCAAGCCGGCGCGCCGGAAGACGGCAGCCAAGAAGACGGCAGCCCGCAAGCCGGCACGTCGGAAGACCGCAGCCAAGAAGACCGCAGCCCGGAAGCCGGCACGTCGGAAGACCGCCGCCAAGAAGTCGGCGGCCCGCAAGCCGGCCCGGAGGAAGACCGCAGCGCGCAAGAAGACGGCCGCACGCAAGCCGGCCCGCAAGAAGGCCACGGCTCGCAAGAAGACCGCGGCCCGCAAGCCGGCTCGTCGGAAGAGCGCAGCGAAGAAGCGCTGATCGCGAGCTCGTTGCATCTCGAAGGGGGGCGGAGACGCCCCCCTTCCCCTATCTCGTAGAACCCGCTGCTAGGCTCCCGCCGCGCCATCGGCGCCCACCCGCATGACCTCGCCAGCCGCAACCCTCGCCTCCACCGGCACGGCCACCCCGAGCGTGCTCGCGCTGCTCGTGGTCGAGGCCGGGGCTGCCCCGTGGCTGCGCGATTGCCTGCTCTCACTCGCGAACCAGTCCTACCCTCGCCTCGGCGTCCTCGCGGTCGACGACGGAGCCGACGAGGAGTCGAGAGAGCTGCTCGATCGCTCGCTCGGCCCGCGACGCGTCCTGCGGAACGAGCGGCCGCTCGGAACCGTTCGCGCGGTTCGTGCCGCGCTCCAACGCCCGATGGCGAAAGGTGCCGACTTCATCCTCATCGTCGAGTCGTCGGCGTCGCTCGACCGGGATGCCGTCGGCCGGTTGGTGGAGGCCGCGGTCGGGATCGGCGTCGAGGACGTCGGGGTCGTCGGTGCGAAGATCGTCGACAAGGACGATCCGCGTTCGTTGCGCGATATCGGCCGATCCTCCGACCGCTTCGGCCATCCCGCATCCGCGCTGCAGCCGGGCGAGATCGATCAGGGGCAGTTCGACCGAGTCCTCGAGGTCCTGTGCGTCTCGTCGTCGGCGATGCTGATCGCGCGAGAAGCGTGGGAGCGAGTCGGGGTGTGGGACGAGCGCCTCGACCGCGCGAATGCCGATCTCGACCTCTGTTGGCGGATCCGGGTCGCCGGATACCGAGTGGTGATGACGCCGCTGGCGCGGGTGCGCGTCGCCGGAACGGCGGCGGGAGCACCCGATGACCGCGACGGCGGGCCGAGCCGGCGGTACGAGGAGGATCGTGCCGCGATCACGGCGATGCTCAAGAACTACGGGGTCATGTCGCTCGCCTGGCTCGTGCCCGCCGCCCTCCTGATGGGGGTGATCCGCATCGCCTACCTCTCGGTCGCCCGCCGGTTCGAGGAGGCGCTCGACGTCGTCGCGGCCTGGTGGTGGAACGTCGCG
>DATFGG010000040.1:0-3651 GCA_035249665.1 Actinomycetota bacterium
GGGGTCCTCGCAGATCTCCATGATCGAGGCGTTCGAGGAGTCGTGCAACGTGACGTTCGCCGAGGTCGCCCTGGAGCTCGGTCCCGAGCGGCTCGCCGAGCAAGCCCGCGCGTACGGCCTCTGCGGCACGCTCCCGCCCGATCGGACCACGTGCGACGAGCAGCTGGTGCGGTTCGAGCTCCCGTTCGAGAACGGCCGGTTCCCGGAGCCGGAGTACTTCGAGCGGAACGATCCGCTCCTCGCGTTCTCGGGGATCGGGCTGGACAACGACCTGGTCAATCCCCTGCAGATGGCGCTGATCGCCTCCGCCGTGGCGAACGGCGGTGTGATGCCGCAGCCGAGGCTCGTGACCGAGGTCCGCGACGCGCAGGGACGGGTGGCGCGGGAGTTCGGTTCCAGGAGCGTGGGAACCGCGATCAGCGGCGTATCCGCCGCGGCGCTCACCCAGATGATGATCTCGGTGGTGAACGAGGGCAGTGGGTTCCGCGCGCAGATCCCTGGGATCCAGGTCGCGGGGAAGACGGGCACCGCCACGAACGGAGAGGGGCGGCCGCCCAACGCGTGGTTCACGGCGTTCGCTCCGGCGGGGGGGCAACAGTCTCCCCGGATCGCGGTCTCGGTTATCGTCCTCGACGGCGGTGACCTGGGCAGTGAGGCCACCGGGGGGCAGGTCGCGGCACCCATCGCTCGCGCCGTGATCGAGGCGTACCTCCGCTAGGCGGCTTGCTGACCTAGATCAAGGCGTAGGAAGGAGCAGATGGAGCGGATCTTCGCGGATCGGTATGAGGTTGAGGCGCCGCTCGGCACCGGCGGCATGGCCGAGGTGTGGCGCGGCCACGACCGGGTCCTCAACCGGACCGTCGCGATCAAGACGCTCCTGCCGCAGTTCGCGCGGGACGCGAGCTTCGTCGAACGCTTCCGCCGTGAGGCGCAGGCGGCTGCTCGACTGAACCATCCGGGGATCGTCTCGGTCTACGACTCCGGCACCGACGGGGACACGCCCTACATCGTGATGGAGTACATCGAGGGGCGGACGCTCGCCGACTTCCTCGCATCGGGCAAGACGCTCCCCCCCAAGCAGGCGGCGACGATCGCGGAGGAGATCGCGGAGGCGCTGGGCGCCGCGCATGCCCACGGCGTGATCCACCGCGACATCAAGCCGGCGAACGTGATGATCACGCGCGAGGGCAAGGTCCTCGTGATGGACTTCGGGATCGCGCGGCTGATCAGCGGCCCGGAGACGGCACCGCAGACGTCCGCGGTCCTCGGCACGGCGTCCTACCTCTCCCCCGAACAGGCCCAGGGGCACTCCGTGGATGCGCGGAGCGACATCTACGCGCTCGGCGTCGTCCTCTACGAGATGCTGACGGGACGGCCGCCGTTCACGGGCGACTCACCGATGGCGATCGCCTACAAGCACGTGAACGCGAACCCTCCGGCGCCGTCGTCCGCCAACCCGGACGTCCCACCCGAGCTGGATGCCGTCGTGATGCGCGCGCTGTCGAAGAACCCGGCGAATCGATATCAGACCGGACAGGAGTTCGCGGAGGACCTCGAGCGGGCGCGGACCGGCGGCCAGGTGTTGGCCACGCCGTTGCTCCCCTCCGGCGGCGAGGCCACCCAAGTGATCTCGCGCCCGCAACCGACGTCGGTCCTCCCGCCTCAAGAGCGGGACGGGGCCACGCCGCGGAAGCCGTGGGTGGCGGCGCTCCTCGCGATACTGATCATGGCGTTGCTCGCGGCCGGGACGTACCTCGCGGTCACGATGCTCACCGACGACGGCGGTGGCGAGATGGTCGCGGTCCCCAGCGTCGTCGGACTCACGCGGCCCCAGGCACAACAGGAGCTCGACGAGGCAGGCCTGATCATGGGCGACAGGACGCGGCGCGCCTCGGACGAGGTACCGGCCGGCCGGGTGATCGAACAGGATCCGCCGGCCGATCGCCAGGTCGAGGCGGGCAGTGCCGTCGACCTGGTGTTCTCCTCCGGCCCGCAGACCGTCGAGGTCCCCTCCGTGACGGGGATGAGCGTCGCCGATGCCGAGGCCGCGCTGGAAACCGCCGGGCTCGTCCTCGGGGAACAGACCGAGCAGAACGACCAAACGGTCCCCGAGGGCCAGATCATCAGTCAGGACCCACCGGCCGGCGAGGAGGTACCGGAAGAGACGTCGGTGAACGTCGTCGTCTCCGCGGGTCCCTCGGTCGTGATCGTCCCCAACATGATCTGCCGGAGCTACGCGAGCGCGAAGGCCGAGCTGGAGGGACTCGGCCTCCGGGTCGAGCTGGGCGATCCGGTGCTGCCGCGACCGGAGTGCCCGAACCCGATCAGGGTGGCGCAGCAGGACACGGCACCCGGGTCGACGGTGCCGCCGGACACCTTGATCGTGCTGCACCAGAGCCTGACATCCTCACCGTCACCGTCGCCGTCGCCCTCCCCGTCGCCGTGAGCCTCTGGTTCGCGACCGAGGGGTTCACCGAGGACCAGCGAGCGATCCTCTCTCGGTTCTTCACGAACCTCGACGGTCCCGTGTTCGCGCTCGTGAACCTGCCGGAGGTCGTGAAGGGAGCCCTGTTCGCTCGCTATTCGCGCACGACGAAGTCGCTCCGCCGCCTCTTCCTCGACGAGTTCGCGGGGGACCTCGACGAAGGCGGCGAGATGACGACCGTCGGCGTCGAGCGGGCCGAGAAGCTGTACGACCGGGTGTTCGTGGAGTTCGGGGACGACTCGGTCGCCCAGCTCGGCGGCGTCCACCTCGCGTGCGAGCAGGCGTCACAGCCGCTCGCGAAGGCGTTGGAGTGGGGTCGCCTCGCCGCCTACCTCGAGCAGTCGACGAGGTACATGCGCTACGACGACCAGCCCGGCGGGCGCTGGCGCGCGACCGTGCCGCCGGAGATCGAGGACACCGAGCTGGAGCACCGCTACCAGACCTACCTCGACGAAGTCTTCGGTCTCTACGGCGCGATGTTCCCGCCGATGTACGAGTGGTACGAGCGGCGGTTCCCGCAGGCGCCGAGCGACTCGGACTTCGTGTACCGCTCGACGATCACCGCGAAGACATGCGACACGCTCCGGGTGTGCCTGCCGGCCGCCACCCGTTCCAACGTGGGGATCTTCGCTACGGCGCAGTCCTACGAGCAGCTGCTGATGCGCCTCTCGGTACACCCGCTCGCGGAGATGCGTGAGTACGGCGAGCTGATGCTCGAGGAGCTCCGGAAGGTGATCCCGGCGTTCCTGAAACGGGTGGACGTCGAGGACCGGGGGATCGCTTGGGCTCGGTACTGGCGGGGAACCCACGAGGGCGTCGGGGAGCTCGCCTCGAAGCTGGCGGGTGACGTCCGGGCCGAGCCGCGCGAGGAGGTCACCCTCGTGGACTTCGATCCCGAGGGCGAGGGGAAGGTCGCGGCCGCCGTCCTGTACGCGAGCACCGGTCTCCCGGACGACCAGCTCCTCGGGCTCGTCCGAGCGATGTCGCCCGACGAGCGCGAAGAGCTGTTGCGGGCCAGCGTGGGTGACCGGTCGAACCGCCGCCACAAGCCCGGTCGCGCTTGGGAGCGCACCGGCTACCGGTTCGACGTGTTGTGTGACTACGGGGCGTTCCGCGATCTGCAACGACACCGTCCGCTCACGATCGAATGGCAGCGGCTGACGAGC
>DATFGG010000041.1:0-4314 GCA_035249665.1 Actinomycetota bacterium
CGCGGGCGTCCCAAGAGCGCGAGGGTTGGGACGAGGGCTTCGGTCCCCGGCACGGCCCACGCGGCGACGCGCGCCACGCCCGGTGGGAACGCATGGCCGGCGAGAGCACGACGCCATCGGCTCCATCCGCCGAGCTTGTCGATCGAGGACCACGCGAACGTCACCGCGAGGACGGCGGCGCCCGCCGCGGCCCAGCCGTCGCGGGAACGCCACGCCGAGGTGGCGGCGGCGACCAGGATCCCCGTGAGGGCGAGCCCGTTCAGCCCCCTCCGGAGTCGGTCCGAGGTCGAGCTCAGACGATCGACGAGTCGGCGGCCATCCTCCGGCTCCCGCGATCCGGCGGCGACGAGCGGCGCCAGCCCGCGCGCGAGCCCGAACGGCGCCATCGCGAGCGCGCCCCACAGCGGTCGGCCGGTCGAGGCCGCGCCCACCGTGACGACGACGAGCGTCCCGTGGCCGAGGAACGTGAAGAAGCCGACGCCGAGACCGGCGCCGTAGAGGATCGCCGCCAGCGGTCGGCCGAAGTACGTCCGCCACCAGTCCGGCACCTGTCGGCGCAGCTGCGGCACCGGCACGCGGATCCCGGTCAGCTCTCGGACGAGATACACGAGAGCGACGGCCGCCAGGATCGCTCCCCCGGCCATCCCCCAGGGGGCTCCGAGCATCGCAGCGGCCGCGGCGACGAGGGCGCCGAAGCCGGCCGCGGTCGCCGTCGCGCCCACGGCGTGGAGCGCCAGGGCCCCGGCCCAGCGGGTCCGCGTCCCGTACACGACGGGGCTGATGGTCTCCACCATCGAAAGGCCTCAGGGACCCCACAGCGCGGACCAACCGGCGACCGCCGCGGCGGCGGCGAGCGAGACGAGCCCGGCGTCGCTCAGCACGTCTTCGCGAGCTCTCGGTACGTGATGCAGAACACCTTGAGCCCGGAGGGGCAGTACCCACGCACCGCGTAGTCGCCGTTGATCCGGATCGAGGAGCGGGAGCAGCAGTCCTGGATGTGCCTCAGCCGCCCGAAGCAACACCGGGTCCAGCCTCCCCCGTACCGGGGGTTGTTCACGAAGGCGTACACCCTCGGGACGCGCTCCTCACAGGTCTTCGAGCGCTGCTGCGTCGCCGGATCGCGGTAGAGCTTCCCTCGATCGTCCACCGGGTACCCGTAGCTCGGGTGCACCGGGAACCCGTAGCGGTCGGTGCGCGACGCGGGCGCGTACGGATGGGGACAGGAGCCCGTCGTGAAGGTGTGCCCGCAGATGTGCAGGGCCTCGGCGCGGTCCGGCGCCAATGCCGAGGCCACCAGCGATCCTCCCGCCAGCGCGACCACGCCCCGGCCCACGCGCCCGAGGAACCCCCGACGGCTCGTCCGCTGCGCGAGCGCTCGCTGAGCTCGCTCCAGGCCGGTCAGCTCGCCCATCGCTCACCGTCCTCCCGCATCCGGCGTCGGGCGGTATCGACCAACCCCTCCACCTGCTCGAGGTTGTTGACCGTGCCCTTCCCCCGAACGACCCCCATCTCATCCAGAACGAGGAGGTACGGAGTGCCGGGAACGTCGAACACGCGTTCCGCGTTCTCGTCGTGCACGATCTGGGCAAGGAGGTCCGCCCCCCGTGCCGCCGCCGGAAGTGCGGGCGCCACCTCCCGGCAGACGATGCACGTGGGGGAGGAGAAGAGCACCAGTCGCCTCGACCCCGGGCCTCCGATCTGGATCTGCGTCCCGTCCGCGGCCCGCGCATGGACAGGAGGAAGCGGCTCACCGAGCATCGGCCCCTCCGTGTCGATCTCCAACGCGCCACGAGGTCCCAGCCGGAGGTGCAACGTGCCCACCTGCCGGGCGAGCGCCACCACGACGACGCAGAGGACGATGAGGAGCACCCATTGTCCGACGAAGGCCGCGGTCCACCAGCCGCTCATCGCATCGTCCACGTCGGCTGCTTGCGCTCGTCCATGAACTGGATCAATGGGCTCCCATCGTCAGCCAGCCCCACCAGGGCACGCAGCTCACCCTCCGCATCGAGCAGCCGGAGGATCGGGAACCCCTCGGCCGCGAGCCCCAGCCGGATCCGTACCCGTCCAAACCGATCGTACAGGCCCAGGGTCGGCGACCCCTGGTCGGCGAGCGTATACCGGTGGCTGACCTCCTCGCCCTCGACGTGGGCTCCCAGGGTCGGCGAGGCGTCCGACGCCAAGCCGAACTTGGCGCGGATCTTCCCGTTCCGGTCCCCGAACGCCAAGCTGGCGGAACCGTCGCTCGAAAGCCCGAGGGTCGCCCGGACCTTCCCGTTGTCGTCACCGATCGCGAGTCCCGCCGACCCGTCGGACGAGAGGCCGAATCGTGCCCGAACCTGCCCGCCTGGGTCCAGCATCGAGAAGAACGGGGAATCATCGTTCGACAGACCGATCCGCACCCGAACATGGCCCGCCGCATCCAGGACCTCGAACTCCTCGGCTCTGACGACACGCTTCTTCATCGGCTGGGCGTCCGATGACGCACCGGACGTCCGGTTATCGTCGCTCGCTGGGCCGCACGACACAAGCATGACCACAGCGGCACTGAGCAGGAGAACCGTCCGAGGTGGTCGGGCCGGGACGGCCCGGAAAGTGAGAAACCGCCGGAACCCGAGGGCCCCAGCGGTCTCTCACTGCGAACCATAGGAGCGGGACGGGTTCACCGTCAACCCGGTGCGTCGTTTTTGTCACTCTTTCGATCGGGGGGGATGACATCGCGCCGCGAGACGCAGGCTCGGAGCCTGTCCGCCAGCGGCGTGACGCCGATCCCGGGCTCCGCGGGGACGGCCATCGTCCCATCGGATGCGAGCTCGAACGGCCTGGTCAGGTCCTGCTCGAAGTAGCGCGACGAGGCGCTCGTGTCGCCCGGCAGGGTGAAGCCGGGCATCGCCGCCAGGGCGAGATTGAGGGCCCTGCCGACACCGGTCTCGAGCATCCCGCCACACCACACAGGCACCCCTTTCTCCCGGCAGTGGTCGTGGATCCTGCTGGCCTCGAGCACACCCCCCACCCGTCCCTGCTTGATGTTCACGATCCTGCAGGCACCGAGATCGAGCGCCGCGGCGGCGGCGGCGGCCGATCGGATCGATTCGTCGAGACACAGCGCCGTCGAGAGCATCGCTTGGAGCTCGGCGTGGCGGAGGAGGTCCTCGTGGTGGAGAGGCTGTTCGATCATCAGGAGGTCGAGCTCGTCCATGGACCGGAACACATCGGCGTCGGCGAGGGTGTACGCGCCGTTCGCGTCCACGGAGAGAAGGATGTCCGGATGCGCTGCACGCACGGCGTGGACGCGCTCCCGATCCGTGCCGGGCTCGATCTTCAGTTTGATCCGTCGGTAGCCCTCCGCCAGGAAGCCCTCGACCTGATCCAACAGTGCCTCGGTCGAGGGGGCGATCCCGATGCTGACGCCGCACTCAACCCGGGTCTTGTCCACGCCGAGCCACGATGCCAGTGACGTCTCGTCCGCACGAAGCTCCGCGTCGAGGATCGCGTTCAGCAGCGCAGCCTTCGCCATCGGGTGCCCACGGACCCCGGCGAACGCTCGCTCGGCGCCCTCGACGTCGGTCGTATCCGCACCGAACAGCGCGGGCGCGAGGAACTCCCGCAACACGATCCAGGCGCCGTCGTTGAACTCCTCGCTGAAGTCGGGTCGCACGTCGGCGACGCACTCGCCCCACCCCTCGGCTTCGTCGGTCTCCACGCGCACGAGGATGCAGCGCTTCTCGCGCATCTCCCCGAAGCTCGTTCGGAACGGGCGAACGAGCGGGAGCTCCACGAGGAGCAGCTCGACGGCGCGGACCCTCATGGGCTCGCCTCGGATACCAGCGCGTATGCGGACCGGGTCTTATCGAACGAGGCGGCGATCGATCCGGCGCGGAAGCATGCCTCGAGCGCCTCGGCGGTGGCCTCTCGCCAGCGCGCCGCGAGCGCCGGATCCCGGCGGCGGAGCTCAGCGTGGTCGCGCGGCACCTGGACGACCCCACCGCCGTCCCCGGATGCCTCCCCCGAGACCGGGAGGGGCCCGTCGGGGTCGCCTTCGGCCGCCAGGACGGTCGGCAATCCCTCGGGCCAGGGACGCGGCGCCGGGTCGGGGTCGAGATCCCATCGGACCACGAGGCGGTCGGAGCGATCGCCGGCGTTGATCTCGTCGGTCATCTCCCCGTAGAACGCCCGGCCGAAGCCGTCCGCCACCGCCCCGAGCTTGCCGAGGTTGAACCACGCGTTGCGCGCCACCAGCGGGTCGAACGTCCAGCGCGCCACGTGGATCCCCTGCTCGAGCGCCTGGGCGCGTTGCCCGAGCTTCAACGCGTA
>DATFGG010000042.1:0-2227 GCA_035249665.1 Actinomycetota bacterium
GATCACCACGCAGACGATCGGCTTGTGGGCCATCGCCGTGTTCATCGCCCCGCTCGCCTTCGCATGGCAGATGCTTCACCGAACGCACTCCCTGAAGATCGCGTCCGAGGAGCTCGCCGAGAAGCAGCGGGAGAACGAGTACCAGGCGTTCCATGATCATCTGACCGGGCTCCCGAACCGGCTCCTGTTCCGCCTGCAGCTCGGGGATGCGATCGAGGAAGCAGCCGCGAACGGGGGCCGCCTCGCGGTGATGCTGATGGATCTGGACCACTTCAAGGAGGTCAACGACGCTCTCGGTCACCACGTGGGCGACCGGCTCCTCGCCGCGGTCGGACCGAGGCTCGCCGACACCATCAGGGAGGAAGATCTGATGGCGCGCCTCGGCGGCGACGAGTTCGGCGTCTTGGTCCGAGACGTCGCGGACGATGCGACTGCGATCGGGATCGCCGACCGCCTGATCGACGGGCTCCATCACCCCGTGACGGTCGACGAGCTCGACCTGGACGTCTCGGCGAGCATCGGCATGTCCTTCTACCCGGACCACGCGACCGACGCCGACACGTTGCTCCGTCACGCCGACGTCGCGATGTACGCGTCGAAGGAGACCGGGACGTCGTTCGAGGTCTACGACGAGTCGATCGACACGCACAAGCCCGAGCTGGTCAAGCTCGTGAGCCAGGTCCGCCCCGCGATCGATGACGAGCAGTTCCGGATGTACTTCCAGCCGAAGATACGGCTCTCCGATGGTCGGGTCGCGGGCGCGGAGGCGTTGATCCGCTGGCACCACCCAACCCTGGGACGTCTCTCGCCCGCCGACTTCATCCCGATGGTGGAGAAGACGGTGCTGCTCCAGCCGCTCACGCACTGGGCGCTGAACGATGTCCTGCGTGTTTGGCGCCGATGGTCCGACGAAGGGATCAAGATCCCGGTGGCCGTCAACGTCTCCCCGAGGACCCTGCTCGATCAGGACCTTCCTCAGGTCGTCGGGGACCTTCTGGCCCGCTGGGGCGTGCCGCCCAAGTACCTCCGTCTGGAGCTGACCGAGAACTTCTTGGTGGCCGACTCCGGTCGCTCGGACGCGGTCCTGAACGGGCTCTCGCAGGTGGGCGTCGGCCTCTCGATCGACGACTTCGGGACGGGCTTCTCCTCGCTCTCCTACCTGAAGCGGTTGCCGATCGAGGAGATCAAGATCGACCGCTCCTTCGTGTCCCACATGATGGAGCGCGTCGAGGACTTCACGATCGTCCGGGCAACGGTGGAGCTCGGGAGGAACCTCGGGCTGCGGGTGGTCGCTGAAGGCGTCCAGGATCGTGACACGTTCGATCGGCTCGGTGACTTCGGGTGCGACGAAGCGCAGGGCTTCTACATCGCCCGGCCTTTGGAGCCGGAAGACTTCTGGCGCTGGTTGTCGCATCGGGAGATGTCCGGCGAGGCGCTCGATCCGTCGCTCGCGGACGTCCCGGCCCACCGCGGAACGCTCCGCGCCGTCTAGAATCCTCTCGATGCCCCGTCGCGACGCGACCGGGGCTGTTCGCGTTGCGGTGGTCGCGTTCTCTGTTCGCGGTTCTCGTTCGCGGTTCTCGTTCGCGTTTCTTGGAGGAGGTGGGGATGTCGCTCCGGGATGTGCTCGATGCGCTCGTGGGCGCCGCGCCCGTCGAGCGCGTCCTGCTGGAGCGGGAACGACCGATCGTCGCCAAGGTCGACGCCGGACAGGACGCGCTCCTGGCGGCGCTGGCGGTCGCCCTGGACGCTCCGCTGATGGTCGTCACCCCCGGCCCTCGCGAGGCAGAGGATCTGGCCCCCGAGCTCGGCGCCTACCTCGGTCCGGACCGCGTGGCGCTCTTGCCGGCGTGGGACGCGCTGCCGTACGAGGGGATGGATCCGGCGCCGGAGGTGGCGGCTCGAAGGGCCGATGCGATCGGGCGTCTCCGCGGAGCGTCGGGACCGTTCGTCGTCGTGGCTCCCTACTTGGCCGCGATGCAGGCGATCCCACCGACCCTCGGCGCGGCCGGGCCGGTGCAGCTCGCGGCCGGAGTCGAGCTCGCACCCGACGCCCTCGCGGAACGACTCTCGGAGCTCGGCTACACCCGCGTGGACGTGGTGGAGCACCGTGGCGAGTTCGCCGTCCGCGGAGGGGTCGTCGACGTCTTCCCGGGCATCGCCCGGCGCCCGGCGCGGCTCGAGTACTGGGGCGACGAGATCGAGCGGCTCCGGGAGTTCTCCCCGT
>DATFGG010000043.1:0-19471 GCA_035249665.1 Actinomycetota bacterium
ATCGCAGACGACGATCGTTTTCTCGGCCATGGTCGACTCCTCTCGCTGGACTCGAGAGGATAGTCGAAACCCGGATCGTTCCGGCCGAACGTTCTCTACCGGCTGTAGTCGACCCCCGAAATCCCTTCGAGTTTCTCGAAGCGGTGCTCCGCTTCGACCCATCGGACGGTCCCGGAGCGTGACCGCATCACCATGGAATACGTCGTTGCGCCATCGGGCCAGTAGCGTACGCCTCGGAGCAGCGAGCCGTCGGTGATCCCCGTTGCCGCGAAGAACACGTCCTTGCCGGAGACCAGGTCCTCGGTCGTGAGGATCCGCTCCGGATCGAGGCCTGCGGTCACGAGCTGGTCACGCTCCTCATCGCTCCGTGGTGCGAGCCGGCCGTGGATCGCGCCACCCATGCACTTCAGGGCGGCTGCAGCCACGACCCCTTCCGGGGTGCCGCCGACCCCGATCAGGAGGTCGACGCCGGTGCGAGGGGCCGCCGCGGCGATCGCCCCGGCAACGTCGCCGTCCGTGATGAGGAAGACCCGCGCGCCCACTTCGCGGACCGCGTCGATGATCGCCTCGTGGCGAGGGCGGTCGAGGATCACGACGGAAACCTCCTCGATCTTCATCCCCTTCGCCTTCGCCACCTGCCGAACGTTCTCCTCCGGCGGCGCGGTCACATCGATCACGTCCGCTGCCTCCGGGCCGGTCGCGACCTTCTCCATGTACACGGCCACGTCGGGGAAGAACATCGTGCCGCGTTCGGCGAGCGCGATCACCGACACGGCGTTGGGCTGTCCCATGCTCGTGAGACGGGTGCCGTCGATCGGGTCGACGGCGACGTCGACGGCGGGACCCGAGCCGTTCCCGACGGACTCGCCGTTGTAGAGCATCGGAGCCTCGTCCTTCTCGCCCTCGCCGATCACGACCACGCCGTCCATCGAGACCGAGTCGATCATGAAGCGCATCGCGTCCACGGCCGCCTGGTCGGCGCCGATCTTGTCACCGCGACCGATCCAGCTGCCCGCGGCGAGTGCTGCGGCCTCGGTCACCCGCGCGAGCTCCATCGCGAGGTTGCGGTCGGGACGGATCCGGTTCGTCATCGGAGCACCTCCAGGACGTCGTGTGGCCGGGCGCCCTCGAAGAGCACCCGGTGGATCGCTTCGTGGTACGGGAGGTCGAGCGCCGCTTCGGATGCGAGCCGTCGGACGTGGCGCGTGGATTCGACGCCCTCGACGGTGAGCCCTCGGGCTTCCAGCTCCCGCAGCGTGTCCTCCGGCGGATCCCCGGCGCCCACGAGCTCGCCGTAGAGACGGTTGCGACCCCCGAGGCTCGTCACGAGCTGGTCGCCGATCCCGGCGAGGCCCATCGCCGTCTCTGACCTGCCGCCGAGGGCGGTCACGAACATCACGATCTCGCGGGCGGCTCTCGTGAAGAGCGCGGCCTTGGCGTTCTGGTAGCCGATGCCCGTGCTCTTGCCGAGTCCGTCGAGGAGGCCGAGCCCGATCGCGGCGACGTTCTTCATCATCGAGCAGAGCTCCACGCCGATCACGTCGTCGGTGTAGGACAGCTGGTAGCGCTGGTCGTCGAACGGTTTCCCCGACTCCTCCGCCACGGAGACGTCCCCGGCAGCCCAGACCGCCGCGGTGGGGAGGCCCTCGGCGAGCTCACGCGCGAGGCACGGGCCGCCCACCACGACCACGTCGGCGCCGGCGATCTCCTCCCCGTAGACCTCGCTCATGCGCTTGCCGGAGGTCGGCTCGAGGCCCTTGGCGACGGACACGACCACGCGTGTGCCCGTGACCTGCGCCCGCACCATCGCGGCGAGGGAACGGGCGCCCGCCGAGTTCGCCGCCAACACCGCGATCTCCACGTCGCGGGAGGCGGTCTCGAGGTCGTTCGGGCCGAAGAGATCGACGCCGTCGGGCAGATGCTCCGTCAGCAGCGGGTGCTTCCGTTCACCGCGCATCGCCGTGTAGGCGGCGAGGTCGTGCTCGTTCGCCCAGAGCGTTGTAGGGAGGCCGGCCCGTGCCGCGTGCATCGCGAACGCCGTCCCCATGGCACCTGCGCCGAACACCGTCACCCGAGCCACGACCTCAACGATAGCCGCGGGCCGGCCAGGACCGCAGGTCGGCTACCCTTCGCGCACATGCCCGCGCCGCGATATCTCCAGGTCGACGACTACGAGCCCGTCGCGAAGGCGAAGCTGGACGCCGACGTCTACGACTACTACGCCGGCGGTGCCGGGGACGAGCGTGCTCTCGAGGAGAACCTGCGCGCCTTCCATCGGTGGGTGATCAGGCCGCGCGTCCTCCGCGGATCGGGATCGCCGGATACGTCGACGGAGGTCCTCGGAACACCCGTCACCTTCCCCGTCCTCGTGGCGCCGTGGGCGTATCAGGGACGGGCGCATCCCGACGGGGAACGGGGCACGGTCCGTGGCGCCGCGACAGCCGGGACCATCGCCGTTGTGTCCTCCACCGCCGTCGACGATGTCGAGGGCATCGCGGCGGCGAGCGACGCGCCGAAATGGTGGCAGCTGTACCTGTTCGCGGAGCCGAGGCTCTCCGAGGACATGCTCGCGCGCGTCGTGTCGTCGGGCTATCGAGCCATCTGCTGGACGGTCGACTTCCCGGTCGCGGGGCTCCGTCATCGCGACACGCGGAGCGGGTTCGTGATGCCCTTCGGTCTGGGTGATGCGGATCACACCTACGAGCCGAACCTGACGTGGGATCACCTGACGTTCGTGCGCGAGCACGCGCCGGGCCTGCCGATCCTCGTGAAGGGGATCCTGACGGCCGAGGATGCGACCCTCGCCGTCGAGCACCAGGTCGACGCGATCGTGGTGTCGAACCATGGCGGGCGACAGCTGGATCCCTGTCCGGCGCCGCTGGACGTGCTCCCCGAGGTGGTGGATGCGGTCGCCGGGCGCATCCCGGTCCTGGTGGATGGCGGTGTGCGCCGGGGGACGGACGTCCTCAAGGCGATCGCCCTCGGCGCCGCTGCGGTCCTCGTCGGCCGGCCGGTCGTGTGGGGCCTCGCCGCGGAGGGTGAGGCCGGCGTCGCGAGCGTGCTGGAGATCCTGCGGGCGGAGTTCGAGAACGCGATGGCGCTCTCCGGGTGTCGCACGGTCGCGGAGATCGGCCGGGAGCTGGTCGCGCCGGCCCCCTGACCGCGCCGGCGAACTCGATGGACGACCGCGCCGACGGTCTGACACGCTCTCGGCGATGCCCGGATACGACCTCCACAGTCACTCGAACCGCTCCGACGGGACCCTCGGTCCCTCGGAGGTGATGCACCTGGCGCGGTCGAAGGACCTCGCGGGCGTCGCCCTCACCGATCACGACACGTTCGAGGGCCTCGCGGAAGCGGAGGTGGCCGCGGACGAGATCGGGCTCGAGTTCGTCCCGGGGATCGAGTTCTCGGCAGAGTACGAGGGGGCGAGCCTCCACATCCTCGGGTACTGGGTCGATCCCGACGACCCTGCGATCGAGGCCGAGCTCCTTCGGCTCACCGCCACCCGCCTCCGCCGCGGGGAGATGATCGTCGAGAAGTTGCGCGAGTTGGGGTTCGACATCACGGTCGAGCGCGTGCTGGAACTCGCCGGCGGTGGAGCGATCGCCCGGCCCCACATCGCCGAGGCGATGGTGGAAGCCGGGATCGTGGCGGACGAGAAGGAGGCATTCGATCGCTACATCTCCGACGACGGGCTCGCGTACGTGCCGAAGCACGCGCTGCAGCCGGCGGACGCGCTCAGGCTGATCGGCGGCGCGGGTGGGGTCTGCGTGCTCGCTCACCCAGGGATGTGGCGCGGACAGGACACGGTCCCCGACCGGTTGATCGAGGACATGGCCGAGGGTGGCATGGTCGGCCTCGAGGTGTTCCACCCGGACCACGACGACGAGATGCGGGCCAAGTACGCGGCGCTCGCCGAGCGGCTGAGCCTGGTCCCCACCTCGTCCTCGGACTGCCACGGGGAGCGCTACGGGTACCGGATGGGGGAAGAGCGGACGGATCCGGAGACTTTCGCGGAGCTGAAGCACCGCGCCGGCCGCTGAGTCGGCCGACGCTGGGGGACGGGACGACGGTGACCATCGGGATCGTGTTCCTCGACATCGGCGGTGTGCTCTACGACGACACGATCTATGCGCGAGCGTGGTACCGCGCGCTGCGCGAGGCGGGCGCTCGGTTCACGGACGACGAGTTCGAGGAGGAATACACCCGTGCGCGCACGGAGCAGTCGGGGTCGTTCCGACGCCGGCTCGTTGCGCGCTTCCTGCCGGAGGCCGACCTCCGCGAACTCGAGGGGATCGCCGCTCGCTCGTGGCACTACCCGCCCTCCGCGCTCTACGAGGACGCGATCCCGTGTCTCGAGGAGCTGCGCGACGGGTACCGGCTCGGGGTAATCGCGAACCAGCCGGGCGAGGTCCGGTCCGCGATGCGTCGCGACGGCCTCGATCGGTTCTTCGAGGTGTGGGGTGTCTCCGACGAGCTCGGCGTCGGCAAGCCAGATCCGCGTCTCTTCGAGCTCGCCGCACGCACGGCCGGTGTTCCTCCCACGTCCGCGGTCATGGTCGGGGACCGGCTCGACTACGACGTGCGTCCTGCGAAGCTCGTCGGCATGCGCGCGATCTGGATGCTCCGCGGCGAAGCCCCCGATCGGCCGACGCCCGAACAGCTCGATGAGGCGGACGGATCGATCCGCACCCTCACCGAGCTGCCGGGCGAGCTGGGCCGGCTGTCGGCGGCATGAACGACGGGCGAGCGACGAGCGACATCCTCGTCGTCGGCGCCGGGTTCGCCGGTCTCTACGCGGCGATGGGGCTGAAGGGAGTCGTGGCCGACGGTCATCGGGTGACCGTCGTCAACCCGGAGAGCTTCTTCCAGTACCAGCCCTTCCTCCCCGAGGTGGCGTCGGGGACGATCGACCCCCGCGCGGCGGTCGTGCCACTCCGACGGGTCCTGCGGCACTGCCGGATCGTGATCGGCGAGGTGTCCCGCATCGACCACGGGGCACGCGAGGCGCACGTCCGCACGACCACTGGTGAGGAGCGGACGATCGGCTACGACATCGCGGTGCTGGCACCCGGGTCGCGGTCACGTGTCCTGCCGATCCCCGGGCTCGCGGAGTACGGGATCGGATTCAAGACCGTCCAGGAGGCGATCTACCTCCGCAACCACGTGCTCTCGCAGCTCGACGTCGCAGCGTCGCACGAGGATGGCGCACGGCGTCGGGCCGCTCTCACGTTCGTGTTCGTGGGCGGCGGCTACGCCGGCGTCGAGGCGCTCGGCGAGCTCGAGGACCTCGCGCGCGACGCGATCGAGCACTACCCGGATCTCTCTCCCACCGACATGCGGTGGGTCCTCGTGGATGCAGCCGATGCGATCCTCCCCGAGCTCCCGGAGCGCCTGGCGTCCTATGCCCGCGACGAGCTGCGCCGGCGCGGGATCGAGATCCGCCTCGGGACCAGGCTCGACTCCGCGCAGGACGGGTTGATCGGACTGTCCGATGGCGAGGCGTTCCCGGCCGAGACGCTCGTGTGGACGGCGGGAGTGAAGCCTTCGCCCCTCGCTCGGAACTCGGGGCTCACGGTCGACGAACAGGGACGGATCCCGGTTGACCGGTACCTCCGGGTGAACGGGATCGACGGGGTGTGGGCGGTGGGCGATGCGGCCGCCGTGCCAGACGACACGACCGGGAGCCTGTCGCCCCCCACGGCGCAACACGGCCTCCGTCAAGGCAAGCGCGTCGCCGCCAACATCGAGGCCACCCTCGCCGCCCGACCGCTCCAACCCTTCGTCTACGCCACCATCGGCGGCGTCTGCTCGCTCGGCCGCTACAAGGGCGTGGCGAACGTCAAGGGCGTCCGCTTCAAGGGGTTCCTCGGGTGGTTCCTCCATCGCTCGTACCACCTGCTCGCGATGCCTACGTGGACGCGACGGGTGAAGATCGCGATGGACTGGACGGTGGCGCTGCTGTTCCCCCGGGATCTGGCGCAGCTCGGGTCGCTCGCGGATCCGCGCGAGCCGTTCCAGCGAGCCTCGGATCCGTCCTAGGCGCCGCGCTTGCGCTGGAGCTGACTCGCCGCCTGGAGCGCCGCATGGGAGCTCGCGATATCCGGCATCTCGTGGCCGCCGGAGAGCTCTTCGGCCGCCCATCGCGTCATGTCGCGGATCGACACGATCCCCACCACGTTGCCGCCGTCGACGATCGGCAGGTGGCGGATGTTCCTCGACACCATCTGCTCGGCCGCCTCGGACAGCTCCGTCTTCGAATCGACCGTGATCAGGTCGCGACGGGTCATGCCGTGCTCCACCGTGGTGGTGTGCGGATCTCCGCCGGCCGCGACGAGGTTCACGATGTCCCGCTCGGTGACGATGCCGGCGAGGTGCTTGCCATCGAGCACGACGACCGACGAGATGCCGTGCGTCCGCATCTCCTTCGCGACGTCGGCGAAGGAATCCTGGGGACTCGCGGTCTTCACGTCCGGATGCATGATCTCGCCGACGAGCATCGTTCCTCCTCTTGTTTCTGGCTCTTGTTTCTGGCTCTTGTTTCTGGCTCGCGCCGATGAGGCTGTCAGCCTACTACGGGCCCTGGAGCGCCTCAGGCAGGTGGCATGATGCAGCGATGGCGAAGTCCACCTACGTCGCGAACGTGACCGTCTTCGACGGGAGCGAGGTCAGGAAGCGCCAGGGAGTGCTCTTCGGCGCCGATGGGATCGAGTGGGTCGGCGCGCATCCGAGACCGCCGAGGGATGCGCGCGATGCCCGAGTCGTGGAGGGCCACGGGAAGACGTTGCTGCCGGGACTGATCGACGTCCATGTGCACCTCCAGTTCGATGGCGAGGCGGATTTCGAGAAGGAGGCGCGCGACCTCACCACGCCCGGGTTCGCGGCGCTGAAGGCGATGGTGAACGCCAAGAGGAACCTCGACGCGGGTGTGACCACCGTGCGCGACCTGGGCGGGATGGGCGGTGCGAGCATCGACGTCGCTCGGGCAGTCGCTGCCGGGCTCGTCCCGGGGCCGCGGATCCTGGCGGCAGGGCGCGCGCTTACGGTCACCGGCGGACATGGCCACAGCATCGCGTTCTCGCGGGAGGTCGACGGCCCGGATGCCGTTCGCGCCGCCGTCCGCGAGGAGATCCGCGCCGGCGCCACCGCGATCAAGCTGATCGCGACCGGCGGCGTCCTCACCCCGGGCATCCCGGCCACGTTCAGCGCCTTCACGGCGGAGGAGCTGGAGGCCGGCGTGCGCGAGGCGCACGAGCGGGACCTCTCCGTGGCCGCGCACGCGATCGGGGCGAACGGGATCCGCGCCGCCGTGCTCGCCGGCGTCGACTCGATCGAACACTGCAATCAGCTGACCGCGTCGACGGCTCGCGAGATGGTGACGCGGGGCACGTTCCGCTCACCGACGATCTGTGCGGTCCGCGGGATCCTCGATCACGCGGACCGGGTGGCCGCGTACGCGGTGGAGAAGGCACGAGCGATCGAGGAGGACTCGAGGAAGGCGCTCCGGACGGCCGTGCGCACGGGTGTCCGTCCCGTCTGCGGGACGGACGCCGGCACGCCGTTCAACGCGCACGGGAGCGCGCCGCGAGAGATCGTGCACATGGTGGAGTGGGGGATGCCGCCCCTCGACGCGCTGCGTGCGGCCACGGCCAACGGCGCCGAGCTCCTCAGGCTCACCGACGTCGGCACGATCGAGCCCGGGAAGCAGGCGGATCTGGTGCTCGTGGACGGCGACCCGCTGGAGGACCCGCGCACGCTGCTGGCGCGGAAACGGGTGTGGCGGGCCGGTCTGCCCGTCTAGCGCTCTCCGAGCACTCGCTCGAGCACGTCCACGCCCTCGCCCAGGGTCGCCAGCTCGGCGGGGGAGAGGGCCCCGAGCGTGGCCCGCAAGGTCTCGAGCCGTTTCGCCCGCCCTCGATGGAGGGTGCGGGCGCCGGTCGCCGTCGCCCGGACACGCACCGCCCTCGCGTCGTCGGGGTCGCCCTCACGGAGCGCCAGCCCGTCGCGGACGAGCCCGTCCACCAGCTTCGTCATCGTGGGCGGCTCGACCTGCTCGATCCGGGCGAGCTCTCCGATGCGCTTCGGGCCGGCGAACACGAGGACCGACAACGCGGACAGGCGCGGAGCGGAGATGCCCAGGGCCTCGTCCTCCACGCGCAGGCGCCGCAAGAGTTGGATGGCGGCCGAGTGCAGCCGGTCGGCGACCCGGCCCACCTCGCCCACCTCTCGCGTCGGGGAAGTCCGCCTTGACGTGGTCATCGGTATTTCGTTAGGCTATCTAAATATAGCCCCAGGATACAACCGGAGGGAACCATGGCAACTACCTCGGACGAGCTGTTCATCGCGATCGAGGCGGGGAACGTGGGCGGCGTCGAAACGATCCTGAACGCGGACCCGTCCGCCGGAGCCGCTCGAGACGAGAGCGGGGTCTCGGCGCTGATGCGGGCTCTCTATCGCTTCGATCCCGACGTCGTGGGGATCGTGAAGGCTCGGGCAGGAGCCCTCGACGTGTTCGAGGCGGCGGCGCTCGGGGACGTGGACCGCCTCCGGAGCGTGCTCGAGGACGAGCCCTCGAGGGCCACGGCGTACTCGGGCGACGGATTCACCGCCCTGCACTTCGCGGCGTTCTTCGGCCATCCGGACGGCGTGTCGTTGCTCATCGAGAGCGGTGCGGAGGTCGACGCGTTCGGCCGCGGGTGGATGACCGGAACCGCGCTACACTCCGCCGTCAGCCGTCTCCAGTCGGAGGTCGCACGGATCCTCCTCGACGCCGGAGCGAACCCCGACGTGCGGCAGTCCGGGGGGTGGACGCCGTTGCACGCCGCGGCGATGAACGGCGATCTCGTGAGCGTGGAGCTCCTCCTCGCAGCGGGCGCGGATGCCGCGGCGACGAACGACGAGGGACGCAGCGTCGCGGACCTCGCGGGGGAGAGCGGCGACGACGCCACGATCGAGCGGGTCCGTTCGGCGCTTCAGCCCTCACCGTAGCCGGCGAAGGCGTACTCCTGCTCCATCGAGTCGCACGGGTTCCCACGTCCGTAGGCGATCCGTCCCTCCGTGACGTCCGCGATGCACCAGAACACGGTCTTGGAGGTGGGATGCCCCCACTCGGGATGCCGGCACACCTCGTTCGGCTGGTTCTCGTGATCGGAGAGGATCTCCCGGAGCACCTCCGGCGTCACGGATCCCGGCTGTCGGTCCGCGAGCAGGTCCCGGGCCCGGCAGAACCTGACGTTCGAGCGGACGGCGTAGTCCGGGTCGCCCTCGTAGGGCTGCATGCGGTCGCTCACGTAGTGATTCGTGTGCGCCAGATGGTCGCGCTCGTCGAGGTGGGTGATCTCGACGTCCGTCGCGCTCCCCTCCACGTTCGCGACGTCGCCGAACCGATCGGCGAGCACGTTGTTGTACGAGGAGGCGCGATCGGGCCGGATCGCGTAGGCCACCATCTCGTGGAGGTTGCGGGCGCGCAGCATCTCGAACACCTGGTGCGATCGTGAGATCCCCACCCGCTCGTCGTTCGGGCTGAGCTCGTTGCCGGTGAGGGAGAGACCCGACTGGTTCCATCCCACGCTGAGCCACGGGACGCCACCGATCTGCAGGACCACCGGTTCGTCTTCGACGGCCTTCTCGATCGCGACGATGTCCGCTTCTGCCTCCGGCCGGAGATCGTTGTTGTGGCCGACCCAGAGATGTCCGTCCGTGGTCGCGGCCGGACCGGCCACCACGTCGCTGCACCGCCCCTGGGTCCGCTTGGGATACGGGGAGTACCAGAGCTCCTCGACCGTCGTCGCGAAGAACTCGAGCGGGTCCACGCCGGCGCCCTCCGCGCAGCCGTCGAGCTCCTCGATCAGCCACGGGAGCGACGGCGCGGTGACGTCCCGGTAGGCCTGCGCCAGCCCGAGCTGTTCGGTCCGGTTCCTCCCGACGGGGAGATCGGCGTCGAAGGATCCGACGACCCGCTGGATCTGGTCGGTCCCCAGCTCGCCCATCTGGATCCCCACCTTGCGGTGGGTACCGCTCAATCGGTAGAGCTCGATCGGATGCGGGGTCACGGATGGATGGTATCCCGGAGTTGCGCTCGCTTGCGCGGTTCTGTCACCCCTCCGGGGTACGGTTCGGCCCATGACCCCCTTCATGACCCCCTCACAGGTGCAGCCGTGACGAACGACGTCGTGATCGCGGTGCTCGCCGCCTTCGTGGGCATCGCGGTGGGCGCGCTGATGATGGTCCGCCGGCAGCCGTCGGAGCAGCAGGATCCGGACGCCGTGAGCGCCCTGGACGCCCAGAACGCGCTGAACGCCCAGCTGCACGCGGAGCTCACGGCACGGTTGGAGGTCCAGGCCGCCGAGCTCCGCCGGATCGCCGACGCCTCGGGTCAGCGGGACGTCGCCGCCGACCATCTCCGGGCGGGACTGGAAGCCACGCGCCACGCCCTCGAGCAGCTCCAGGTGCGCGACGAGGAACGCCGGACCTCGGAGACCGAGAACCGCGAGGTCGTGCGGCGCCTGGCCACCGTGCTCGCCGGCGGGAACACCAAAGGCCGAGCCGGGGAGCACGTCCTCCGCGAGCACCTCGGGCAGCTGCCTCCGTCGATGCTCGCCTCGGACTTCCGCGTGAACGGCAAGGTCGTGGAGTTCGGCCTCCGTTTGCCCGACGGCCGCCGCCTCCCGATCGATTCCAAGTGGTCGGCCGTGGCGGAGCTCGAGGCGATGGAAGCGGAAGAGGATCCCACGCGGCACGACGCCTGCGCACGCAAGGTGGAGAAGGCGGTCGCCGCGCGGGCCAAGGAGGTGGGGCAGTACATCGACACGTCGGTGACCGCGCCGGTCGCGGTCGCGGCCGTCCCCGATGCCGCGTACCAGGTCCTGTCGCGAGCCCACACGGAGGCGTTCATGCGCGGCGTGGTGATCGTGCCGTACTCGAGCGCGCTCCCGATCATCATGTTCCTGTACGCGCTCGTCGAGCGTTTCGGCGATGCCGCGGACGTGCAGGCCGCGCTCGCGGAGGTCGGGACGCTGCTCGATGCGATGGACGCGATCGTCGAGAACAAGTTCTCGAAGGCCGGCACGATGATCGCGAACGGCGCCGACGAGTTCCGCTCCAACCTCGGCAAGGCGCGCGGTTCAATCGCGCGCGCGCGGCACGCCGAGCAGTTGCAGCTGATGGACGCGGAGAGCGACGAAGAGGTCCTGTCGATCGTTCGCTGACGGGCGGCCGGTAGGCTGGCCCGATGGAGTTCGGCGAGGCCCTCGAACGGTTCGGGTTCCGGCTGCGGGAGGAGCGGGGGTTCGGGAAAGGGGCGCAGCTCTACGTCGCCCAGCCCACTCCGTATCTGACGTACACGGTGCACGCCTATCCGGACGGGACCGCCATCTTCAGCTGGGAGTTCGCGCTCGGCGAGTACCTGTTGACCAAGGGCATCCAGGTGGGTTCCGACGAGACGCTGAATCAGTTCGCGTATCCACGTGAAGAGCTCCGCGGATCGCAGGACGGCACGTGGCTCACGTCCGCGGTCGAGCGCACGGAGGGGCTGCTGGCCGATCTTCGATTCGATCGGCCGGGGGACTGACCCGAACATGGCGGAGGGGGCGGCGCGCGAAGCGCGCCGCCCCCTCCGTTCGCTTCAGGTTCCCTGGTCTCAGGTGATCCGGACGTTCTGAGCTTGAGGGCCCTTCTGTCCGTCGACGATGTCGAACTCGACCGCCTGTCCCTCCTCGAGGTTCTTGTACCCCTCCCCGGTGATACCGGAGAAGTGCACGAACACGTCGGGGCCTTCGGACTGGGTGATGAAGCCGAACCCCTTCTCGGGGCTGAACCACTTCACGGTGCCTGTTGCCACTGGCGTTCCCTCCTTCCGCGGCCGGTGCGGACCTTTTCGCGATGCGGTGTCCGTCGGCCTACCCGGCCTCGGCCGGGGAGGGAACTGCCAGAACAACGGTGCCACAAGAACCGGTGCTGCATGAACCCTCGACAGGGAGCGTACCCGATAGGGCCGACACCTGCCAGGGCTGCGCGGAGGGGCCGACATACGTCCCGCGCCCTCATCCAGCAGCCCCACGGGCCTGGGATCCGCCCACCAGTCGCAGGTACTCGGCGCGGCGAGCGAAGGTCTCCTTCATCTGCTCGGCGATCCGTTCGACCACTTCGTCCCGATAGGCCGCGTCGAGCTGGGTCGCCGCGGCGTAGTAGAGCGCGGCGAAGGACGCCATGCCCGTCGCGACACGCAGGAGCTCCTGCGTGATCACCACCACTGTGTCGCCGAAGAACGGGATCCGCACGACCTCGGTCCCGAGCGTTCCCAGCCAGGCCTCTCGCACTCCGGCACTCACCAAGAGCGACCCGAACACCACGAAGAAGAGCCACACCGCGGACGCGACGAAGACGACCTGCAGGAACTGGCTGAGGAACATCACGAGGCCGACGTTCACGCGTTGCGTCCTGCTGAGGCGCTCGCCCTGGAGCTCGGCCTCCAGGCCGCGAACGCTCCCGGGGAGCCGCAGCAGCAGCAGTCCAGCGGCCAAGAGCACGAACAATCCGGCTGCCGCGATGAACTTCGGCAACCCCGGCACCGTCCAGATCTGCCACGTCTCGGTCGTGAAGAAGATCACCAACAGGAAGAAGAGGAGGAGCGAGAGTGCGCGCACGAGCACCGTGAGCGATGCGGCGAAGAGACTCACGAACCGCCGCACCGCCCACTCGAGGATCGAGACCGCGCCGAATCCCAACACCAGGTAGACGAGTCCGAGGAGAGCCGCGTTGCCGACCAACGTGACGATCGCGCTGGTCCTCTGTCTCCCGAAGAGGAAGGGGAGCACGGAGGGCACCAGCACGAACACGATCATCTCCGGCACGCCGACGAGTCGAGGGATCGAGAAGAACCGCTGCCCACGGGCCAGGTTGAGGATCGCGATCATGCCCAACGAGATCGCGATCCCGCCGGCCAGGAACCCGACGTTGGGCCAGAACTCGAAATCGAAGTTCAACGCGTTCAGGATCTCGAGCACGAAGACGACCGCGAGGAGTGGCAGCGCCTTCGCGAAGGCCCGGCGGGCCGAATAGCCACGGACGAACGTCGGAAGCCCGGCTCGCCGGAAAGAGCGCTCGAGCTCGCTGATCCGGTCATCGTCGGGCATCGCCCGCTATCGAACCACAGGCCCCACCGGTTCGAGCGAAGAGCTCAGGCCGTCGTCATCTCGGTGGGCTGCGGATCCGGCTGATCGGCCGTCGAGAGGGGGAGCGTGACGGTGAACGTCGTGCCCTCGCCCATCACGCTGTCCACCTCCACCTCACCGCCGGAGCGCCGCGTGAGCTCTCGGACGAGATGCAGCCCCAGCCCGACACCACCGTGGGCCCGGGTCGAGGATCCGTCGATCTGCATGAAGCGATCGAAGATCCGAGGGAGGTCATCCGGACGGATCCCCTCACCCTCGTCGCGGACGCGGATCACCAGCGCGTTCCCCTCGACCTCCGCCGTGACCTCGACCGGGGCGCCGGGCGTGGAGTACTTCAGGGCGTTGTCCACGAGGTTGGCGACGATCTCGTGCAGCGTCACGGGATCGAGCATCATGTTCGGGATGTCCGGCTCGGTCCGGACGTGGATGCGATCCACGGACCCCGGGAATCCTCGGCGGACGCCGCCGAGCACGTCGGCGATCGACGTGGACTCCTCCCTGGTCTCGTGACCGCCGTGCTCGAGCTGCGCCTCCCGAAGGAGGTTGCCGACGAGGCGTTGCAGGTGCCCCGTCTGCCGAACGATCGCGTCGATCGCATCTCTCGTGCTGGCATCGTCGGCGGGTCCGCGATCCCTGAGGAGCTCGGCGTAGCCGCGGATCGTGGTCAGCGGTGTGCGGAGCTCGTGGGAGGCGGCCGCCGCGAAGTCGCTCTTCAGTCGGTCGAGCTCGCGGAGCTCCGCCACCGTCTCCTGCTCACGTGCCAGCAGCACACCGAGTTGATCCGCCTGCTCCGAGAGCTGGGCGTTCTGGCGACGGAGGGTCCGTGTGGTGCCGACCATCACGGGCAGGAGGAGCACGTACAGGACCAGGAGCCCGATGCCGAGCGAGATCTTCAGCGTATCGTTCAGATGGTCGATCTCGAGCTGGATGGCGGAGTAGTCCTGGTAGACCTCGATGACCGCGGTCGCCTCGTTCGACGGGCCGTCGCGCGGCAGGTGTACGGGCACGTACGTCTCGAAGAGCTGATCGGCGAGCGCTCGCTCGCTCACGTTCTCCGCTTCGCTCAGGTCCGAGATCTCGCTCGCGACCTCGCCTTCGAACGCCTCGAGCAGATCCTCCTCCATCTCCGGACGCAGCCCCACCTGCTCCCGGTCGTTCGAGAAGACCACCATGCCGTCGACGTTCCAGATCTTGATGCGCTCCACGCCGGCGTCGTCCATCGCGAACTCGTGGATCGCGCGATCGAGGAACTGATAGCGCGGGCCACGGATCGGTCCCAAGAGGTCCTCGGGGACGAGGAGAGGAGCGATCACGCTCTCGGCGATCAGCTCCGCGCGCACCGTGGCCGCCTGCTCGGAGCGAGTTCGCAGGTCCCCGGTCCGGAGGGCGCCGATCCCCAGACCGATCAGTCCGAACACGACGAAGCTGGTGACGGCGAATCGCCACACGATGGAGGTGGCGCGGAGCCGCTCGGAGAGCATGTTCAAGGTATCGGCGTGCTCCGGAGGCGGGTGAAGCCGAACGCCCGCGTGCTCCGCGGTGTGAGGCGCTACCCTGCCGGTGATGACCTTCTCTCGGGCGATGATCCTGTTCGCGCACCCCGACGACGCTGAGTTCTCCTGCGGCGGCACGGTGGCGCGTTGGAGCCGGGAAGGCTGCGACGTCCACTATGTCTGTGCAACCGACGGGTCCGCGGGGTCGAACGAGTCGGGGACCACGCGCGAGGCGATGCGCGAGGTCCGAGAGCGGGAGATGCGGGCCGCGGCCGACATCCTGGGCGTGGCTTCCGTCACGTTCCTCGGAGAGGTGGATGGCTTCCTCACGGTGACCCCGGACACGAGGAGGAAAGTGACCCGAGAGGTTCGGCGGCTCCGCCCCGACGTTCTCGTGGCGCCCGATCCTTCACGCTTGTGGAGCGGAAGCAGCTACATCAACCATGCGGACCACAAGGCCGCCGGTGAGCTCGCGCTCTGCGCGGTGATGCCGGACGCACCCACCCGCGTGATGTTCCAGGAGCTGGAGGACGAGGGACTGGAGCCGTTCGAGGTCCCGAACCTCTACCTGTCGGCGGAAGACGCGGATACGTTCGTCGACATCACGGACACGCTCGCCGTGAAGCTCAAGGCGCTCTCCGCGCACGCTTCGCAGCTGGGCCCGGATGTCGAGGAACGGGTCACCGCCCGTGCCCGGGAAGTGGGCGAGCGGGGGGGCTGCGAGTTCGCGGAGGGCTTCCGTGGGTTCCGGCTGATCGACGAAGAGGACGACTGATGGACGACGAACGCGACGAGCCGTACGAGCTCACCGCGGAGGAGCGGCGGGACATCCAGTCGGACCTCGACGATCTCTCCTCGATGCGCGCGGTGTTCGCCAGCCAGAGCGTGAAGGGCGTCGTGATCGCGTGTCAGGAGTGCGGCGCGAATCACTTCTACGAATGGGAGCTCCTCCGGGACAACCTCGAGCACATGCTGCGGTCGGGTGAGCCGCGCATGCACGAGCCCGCGTTCGACATCGTCGAGGAGGAGTACATCCAGTGGGACTACGGCAAGGGCTACGTGGACGCGCTCACGGACACGGGGCTCGAGCCCGATCGCCGGATCGAGCTCACGCGATGCCCATGGTGCCAGGTCCCCTTCGCCGAGGATCATGCCTTCTGTCCCCGCTGCGGGCGCTCGATGGGCGCCGTCCGCCTGTACCAGGAGTTGGTCGGCAAGGGCATGGAGGAGCGTGACGTCCGGGCGATGCTCGTCCGGGCGGGGTTCGAGCCGTTCTGACGCGCCCGCGCTATCGCTTCCGACGGACCTTGTCGAACGCGGGCGGTTCGAGCACGCACTCGTCGGGCGTCTTGTCGGGGCGGAGACCGCGGAACGACGGCGCTCGCATCTTGCCCGACGACCTAGTGATCTCGAGGTACTCGACCTCGCAGACGAGCTCCGGCTCCACGAACCTCGCCCCCTTGACCTTCCGGAGCGACGGGTCGTCGATCGGGGGCTCCTCGCGCACGAGTGGCGTGAGCTGTTCCATCAGCCGGTCCAACATCTGGTGGTTGAACCCCGTGCCCACCTGTCCGACCCACCGCATCGCGCCGTCGTCGATCGCGCCCACCAGGAGCGCCCCGAAGCTCCCCGCCCTTCCACCCTGACCGAGCGTCCATCCGAGGATCACGCAGTCCTGGGTCGAGATGAGCTTGATCTTCTTCCAATCGGGCGAGCGCCGGCCCGGGAGGTACTTCGACCCCGCCCGCTTGGCCACGACGCCCTCGAGGCCGAGTGTGCGCGCCCCCTCCACGAACGCCGTGCCATCGCCTTCCTCGTAGCTCATGAGCTGCAGGCGGTGGTCCTCCTCGACGATCAGGTCGAGGAGCTCTCGTCGCTCCTCCAGGGCCAGGCCGGTGACGTCGTGCCCGTCCAACCAAAGGAGGTCGAAGACGACGAAGGAGACCGGGATCTGCTTCGCCACCCGCTTGATCTCGCGTTCGTTCTGGAGGTTCATCCGCTGTTGGAGACGTTCGAAGGACGTCCGGCCTCCGTCCTCCACCGCCACGATCTCCCCGTCGAGCACGGCGTTCACCTGGTCGACGAGCTCGTGGATCATGTGGATGTCGGGGTACTGGAACGTGACGTCACGACCCCGGCGGGTACGGAAGACCGTGCCGCCCGTCTCCATCTCGGCGAGGGCGCGGATGCCGTCGAGCTTCGGCTCGAAGCGCCATCGCGGATCGTCGAACGGCTCGCCGCCGCTCTCGGCGAGCATCGGCTGGAACCGCTGCGCCGTCGCGATCCGTGGAGCGTCCTGGGCGGACGCCAGGAACGCGAGCCAATCGGTCCTCGTCTTGACGAAATGGAACTCCAACCCCGGGTAGCGACGGCCGTGGAGACGGAAGCTCACCTTCGAGTCGGTCCACTCGATCGGCTCGTACCACCCATCGTCGAAGATCCGGACCTCGCCGGCGCCGTAGTGCCCCTCGGGGATCGTCCCCTCGAACGCCCCGTACTCGAGCGGGTGGACCTCGGTCTCGACGGCGAGTCGCTTGTCGCCCTTGGTGATCGGCAGGCCGCGGGGGACCGCCCAGGAGGGGAGGCCGCCGTCGCGTTCGAGCCGGACGTCGTAGTGGAGTCGGGTCGCACGATGCTTGTGGATCACGAAGGAGTTGCCGGTCCCGGCCACCTCGCCGGGTGCGGGCTCGGTGGTACCGGCCTCGCCGAAGTCGCGCCGCCGCACGTACTCGTACAGGTTCGGGTCCTTCGATTCCTCCACGATCTCCTCGGAGGTCTTCCGGCCGACGGAAGGAGCCGCCGTCCTCGGGAGAGCCGACGAGAACCCGGGACCGTCGTCCTCGGCTCGCACGTCGAGCGCGTCGAACGCCGTCGAGAGGTCCATCGCTCCCGTGCGCACGCCCGCGAAGAGGTCTCCACGCTCGGCGAACCGGTCCCAGACGTTGTCGATCCTGAAGTCCTGAGGTTCGAAGCCGCCCTCGAACACCTCGTCCCACGTGAGCGGGGTCGAGACGGGGGCGCGGGGCTCCGGGCGCAACGAGTACGCGGCCGCGATGTTGGCGCCCTGTCGGTTCATGTTGTGGTCGATGAAGATCTTTCCGGTGCGGTCCGCGATCTTCCACGCCATCGTGACGCGATCGGGGTCGGCCTTCGTGATCATCCGGCCGCACGCACCCACGAACGCCCGCACCTGCCCGTAGGTGTAGGTCCCTCGCTTCACCGGCAGGTAGATCTGGAGTCCGGTGGCCCCCGACGTCTTCGGATACGCGGTCAGCGCCAGCTGATCGAGGACGACCTTGATGTGACGAGCGACGGCCAGGACGTCTTCGTAGGTGTACGGCTCGAACGGGTCGAGGTCGAAGAAGAGGTAGTCGGGATGCGCGATGTCCTCGCAGCGGGAGTGCAGGGGATGCATCTCGATGCAGCCGAGGTTCGCGACGTACAGCAGCGTCGCGGTGTCGTCGACCATCAGGTAATCGATCCGGCCGTGCTTCGAGTCGTCCGAGTGGACCTCACAGCGATGCACCCAGTCCGGTGTGTGGGAGGGAGCCGTCTTCTCGTAGAAGTGGGGTCCCTCCGCGCCGTCTGGCATCCGCTTCATCGTGAGGGGCCGCCCTTCGAGGTGCGGTCCGATCAGGTCCGCGATGTTCCAGTAGTAGGCGAGGAGGTCGCCCTTCGTGTAGCCCTCGTCCGGCCAGAAGACCTTGCTCAGGTTCGAGAGGCGGAGATCCCGTCCGTCCACCTCGACCCACCACGCGTCGCCGTCCTTGCGTGCGTCAAGCGGCTTGGGCAGGTCCAGCGTGAAGGCAGGACCGGTCGACGTAGTCCGGCGGCGTGGCGGCATCGCCCTCGATGCTACGTCGGAGGGCGATATCCCCCATCCGGGGGTCAACCGTATCGGTGCATCGACCGATACCTCCAACCTCGGAGGATCGCGATGGGCGATACGGCCACGACGAACGGACGGAACGAGGAGCGGCGCTGGCGGCCCCGGCCGCTGCTCAGCTTCGTGCTGCGAGCCGTCTCGGTGCTCGTCCCGACCGGGGTCGGGGCCGCCAGCGCGTACGCGTTCGTGGGCGCCCTGCCGATGCCGCGAGGGCTCGCGGTGGTCCCGTGGGCCCTCGGTCTCGTCGTGACGTCGACGGTCGCCACCGCCATCGCCGAGCTCGTCGGCAAGCGCTTCCTGCCGCTCGCCGTGCTCTTCCGACTCTCCCTCGTCTTCCCGGACCGCGCTCCGTCCCGCTTCGCGATGGCTCGCGGCGCGGGAAACATCCGCCAGCTCGAACGCCGGATCCGAGACGCCCGTGAGCACGGCGTGGATCCGGAGCCCGCCAGAGCGGCGAGCGAGATCCTCGCGCTCGTAGCCGCGCTCTCGGCACACGATCGGAAGACCAGGGGACATAGTGAGCGCGTCCGAGCGTTCACCGACCTCCTCGCGGGGGAGCTCAGGCTTCCGGAGGCGGATCGGGACCGACTCCGATGGGCCGCGCTCCTCCACGACATCGGCAAGATCCATGTGTCGGCCCGGATCCTGAACAAGGCGGGCCGCCCGGACGCGAGGGAGTGGGAGCGCCTCCAGGCGCATCCCGCGATGGGCGCGCGCATCGCCGAGCCCCTCATGACGTGGCTGGGACCATGGGGTCGAGCGATCGAGCAGCACCACGAGCGATACGGAGGCGGAGGCTATCCCCACGCCCTGGCGGGAGACGAGATCTCCCTGGCCGCTCGCATCGTGAGCGTCGCCGATTCCTTCGAGGTCATGACGGCCGCCCGGTCCTACAAGAAGCCGATGAGCGTCCCGGC
>DATFGG010000044.1:0-3996 GCA_035249665.1 Actinomycetota bacterium
ACGCCGGGCCGCTCGTGCGCTCGCTCGTGCGGAAGGAGCTCGTCCGCGAGACGCGATCGACGATCCCCGGCGAGGACTCGTTCGAGTTCCGGCACATCCTGATCCGCGACGCCGCGTACGCCGCGATCCCCAAGGAGCGCCGCGCCGAGCAGCACCGTCGGTTCGCGGACTGGTGCGTTCAGATCGCCGGGGAGCGGATCGAGGAGATGGAGGAGATCGTCGGATACCACCTCGAGCAGGCCTTCCGCAATCGTGAGTCCCTCGGCGCCCTGGATGGAGAAGCGCGCGCGCTGGCGACCGAGGCGTCGGCCAGGCTCGAGTCGGCGGGCATGCGGGCGTTCGACCGTCCGGACATGTCGGCGGCCGCGAACCTCTTGCGCCGGGCGGAGACCCTTCTCCCGCCGGACGACCCGGGTCGTGTGGCGATCCTGACCACGCTCGCCTACGCCCTGTTCGACACGGGACGACTCGACGAAGCACGGGACAGCGTCGCCGAGGCCGGAGCGCGGGCAGCGGTCGTCGGCGATCCTGTGGCGGTCGAAGACGCCACGGTCGCACGCTGGCAACTCGTCGAACGAGGGACCGAGCGGTACGAACAGATGAGGACGGACGCTGGCAGGGCGATCGCGGTGTTCGAGAGGGCCGGCGACCAGCGCGGGCTCGTTCGGGCGTGGAACCTGCTCACGAGCATCGAGTGGGTCCTCGGCCAGGGCGGGGCGCAGCTCGAGGCGGTGGAGCGCGCGTTGGAACATGCGCGAGGCGGAACCGCCCGCTACGAGGAGCACGAGGCCCTCGGGAATCTCACCGCGGCGCTCGTCAGGGGGCCCACCCCCGTTTCCGAGGGGATCGCTCGCGCCGAGCGGACGATCGAGGCGTACTCGGGGAGCCGGGAGGTGGACGCGCTCATGTGCCATGGGCTCGCACACCTCCGCGCTCGACTCGGCGAGTTCGACGAAGCACGTGCGGCGATGGACCGGTACCGGTCCTTCTATCGCGAAACCGGCCAGACGTTGTCCTACCTCCGCTCCGCGGAGGTCGCCTTCGACCTCGCGATGCTCGCCGGCGAGGCGGAGCATGCGTGCGACGTCGTCGAGGAAGCCTCGCGATCGCTTACGGAGCTCGGCGATGCCTGGCCGTACCTCGCGGCGTTCCTGGGGCAGGGTCGCTACGCGGTAGGGCGGTACGCGGACGCTCGAGAGCCGGCGGCGTTCGCCGCCCAGCACGGCGACGAGATCGAGGGGTCGCTGGCGCTCGGCGTGCTCGCGAAGCTCGCGGCGAGATCGGGCGACGCCCCCACGGCCCTGGAGACCATCGCCGAGGCCGTCGCCCGAGTGGATCGAACGGATTTCCTGTTCGACCGGGGCACGGTGTACGCGGATCGGGGGGAGACGCTCCGCCTCCTCGGCCGGGAAGACGAGGCGCTGTCGGCGTTCGGCGAGGCGATCAGGCTCTTCGAGCTGAAGGGCGACCGTGTCTCTGTCGACCGGATCAGGGGTGGTCTCGCACCGAGCTAGGCGTCCGGCTTGCGGGCTTTCACGATCACCGATGTCGCGACGTGATCTTGCCGCTCGGGCGGGATCGTGCGGCGCATCAGGTCGATCACCTCGTCGGTGAACAGCGGGTACTGGGACGCCTCATCGATGCTCGTCGGCCGATGCCCGCCGACCCACACGTCCACGAACCCCGCTCTCCCGAGCTTCTCGGCGAAGACACGCTCCGCCAGCGCCCCGGCCACTCACCCGGCCCAGGCGCTCTGGTCGTTCGCGATCTCCGGCGGGAGCTCGCCCTCCACGGTGAGGTCCGCCATCGAGACCCTTCCGCCCGGTCTCAGGACGCGGAAGATCTCGGCGAGCGCCCGACTCTTGCGCGCAGAGAGGTTCAGCACGCCGTTCGAGATCACGACGTCGACAGAGGCGTCGGGCAACGGGATCTGCTCCATCTCCCCGAGTCGGAACTCGGCCCACCGATCGACGCCGGCCTCGGCGGCGTGGGCCTTCGCGCGATCGGTCATCTCCGGGACGACGTCGAGACCGATCGCCTTCCCGCCGGGCCCGACGCGCCGCGCGGCGAGGATCGTGTCGATGCCTCCGCCGGACCCGATGTCGAGGACGACTTCGTCCGGCCGAAGGAACGCGTACCGGACGGGGTTGCCGACGCCGAGCGCCCAATCGACGGCTCCGGGTGGGAGCTCGGCCAGCTCCTCCGGGGAGTACAGCCGGTCGGCGACGACCTCGCCGCCTCCGCCCGAGATGGCACCGTACGCCTCCCGGACGACATCCTTGATCTCGTTCTGGTACATCAGGTCCTTCATCACGGCCTACAACTCCTCGACGAAGCGCTCCAGGCGCTCCTTCACGTGCGTCGGGATCTCCTCCGACGAGCCAGACGCGAGGAACCGCCTGATCTCCTTCGCGAATTCGAGCTCGCCGCAACAGCGACGACAGAACGAGAGGTGATACTCCACCTTCTCTTGGTCCTCCGGCGCGATCGCGTGATCGAGGTAATCCCAGAGCTGCCGGACCGCCTCGGTGCACGGGATCGCCGCGGTGGTCTCAGCCATCGTCATCTCCCCTCATGATCAGCTTCGTTTCCTCGGCGTAGGCCCACATCGTTCGCTCGAACAGGTTCCTCCCTCGGTGGAGCCTGGCGAGGATCGTGCCGAGCGGCGCGTCCAGCAGCCGAGCGATCTCCTTCGTGGCGAATCCGTCCATGTACCGGAGGACGAGCGGCGCCCGGTAGATCTCGGGCAAACGCATCAGGACCTCGCGCAGGTCCTCGGGGCCGAATGCCTCGAGGAAGTCGGTGTGGAGCGAGTCGGAGTACGGGAGCGGATCCTCGTCGATCAGCGTCCGGTAGAGGGAGAAGTCCCCGAGGTCGCCGGCGGCCACCTCGTCGATCGAGCGAGCCCGCTTGCGGAGCTGGTCGCGGAAGACGTTCACGAGGATCGACCTCAGCCAGCGCCCGCCGGCGGCAGGCTCCTTGAGGCTGCCGAACGCCCGGTACCCCTGCAACATCGCTTCCTGCACGAGGTCCTCCGCGCCGTCGCGCACGAGCCGGCGGGCCAGCGAATACAGGCCAGGGAGCTCCTGATGCACGAGCTCCTGGAACGCTTCCTTCGTCCGGTCCGTGGTCCCTCTCGCGCTCATCTCGGTCGAGTGTGTCGCACGTCTCCGTCGAAGGGATAGACGTCCCCGCGCGCGATTTCATTGCATCGGGTACGCCAGGCAATGCGGAACGGGAACGCGACGTCCTAACTCCATGAAGGAGGTGACGAAAGATGGCGACCATCACAACGGAGCGTGCTCGGCCGGCGTCGGTCGAACGGGATCTGAAGTGGGGATCGTGGTTGATGGGGATCGCCGCGGTCGGCTTCATCGGCTATGCGGTGATCTTCTTCATCCGGAACTTCACCGACGCCTTCCTCGAGCTCGGCATCGGCCCGAACCAGGTGGACGTCGGCAGAGACGAGATCCAGGCGTTCAGCCCGTCGCTCTATCACTACATCGGGCACCTGCATATCGCCGTCGCCGGGTTCATCGCCGCCACCGGCGTCGCGGTGCTGTTCCTCGTCGTCTACGGCGTCCGGAAGGGTGAGCGTTGGGCATGGGTGGGGGCCGTGGCGGCTCCGGTGCTCGGACTGGCGGTGGCGCTGCCGGACCACTACCCGAACCACTTCGACACGATCGGGCACCTGGGGTTGATCTACCTCGCGACGGTGATCTTCGTGGCCGGGGCCCTCCTGGCCCTGCGAGGCATCAACGCGTCGCAGCGGGGATGAGAAGGCCGGCGCTCCGGCTGTCCCGGCCGGAGCACCAGCCGAACCGGAAGGAGGTCCAGCGATGGTCGTTCAGACACAGGCCTTGCTCTGCGCGAAGTGCGGCGGGGCATCGGACGGTTGGAAGTGCGCCATCTGCGGCTCCGTGGCGAGCGATCACGACGAGCACCACGTGCACTCCGGCTCGGATCGGTATTGCACCCTCCGGTGCGCAGCGTGTC
>DATFGG010000045.1:0-2214 GCA_035249665.1 Actinomycetota bacterium
TGTCTGAACCGCCTCCGGCTCCTTCATGCCCTCAAGGATGAGGCGGTGCTTCAGAGGAGCAACCGCCCTCCCTCACGACCCGCGGCTGCGGTTCACGGTTCAGTCGGGCAGGAGGCGACCAGGGATTCCCGGTCGGCTGCGGACGGGCAGCACCAGTTCGGCTCCTATTATCCGGCTATCTTCGAGCTTGCTCCGCACCGACGAGCCATCGCTCCGCGTCGACCCGAGTGACGTTGCTGCCGCACAGCACGGTCGCCACTCGTCGACCTCGGTACCGCTCAACGTCGGTGAGGATCGCAGCGACCCCGGCGGCTCCAGCGGGCTCGATCAGCAGGCCAGCCTGCTCGTGGAGCAGCCCCATCGCCTGGAGGATCACATCGTCCCCGACCAGCACGACATCGTCGACGACATGGCGCATGTCCTCAACCGCCTCTGGGATCGGAACGCGCACCGCGATGCCATCGGCGATCGTGTCGACGCTCGGCCGGTCGACGACGCGACCCGTCCGCCAGGATCGCTCCATAGCGTCGGCCCCGCGGCTCGAGACCCCCACGACCTCTGTGGAAGGCGACGCCGCCTTGAGCCAGCGGGCGATCCCGTTCAGCAGCGCGCCGTTCCCCAGGGGAATGGTCACGGCGTCGATGACGTCGTCGCGCTCGAGCAGTTCGACGGCGATGGAGCCGGCACCTTCGCTGATCTCGGGCTCCCGGCCGTCCTCCACCATGCGCGCACCCGTCTCGGCGGCGAATCGTTTGGCCTCGGCCTTCGCGGCGTCGAAGTCGTTCCCTGTCGATCGGAGCTCGGCCCCCAGCGCACGCATCCGCTCCACCTTGAGCGGATTCGCGTGCTCGCCAACGTAGACGACGAGGGGTCGTCCGCGCTTCCGACAGGTGTAAGCCATCGCCTGCCCGAAGTTCCCCGCGCTGGCGCACACCATGGATCGCTCATCGCCGGCGGTGGTCACTCGAGCGAGGAAGTAGTCGGCCCCCCGGCCTTTGAAGCTCCGGATCGGATTGACGGTCTCCACCTTCAACGTGAGCGCGCAGCCGAGCTCCTGCGACAGTGGTTCGCACTCGTACTGCGGAGTGTGCACGAACACCGGATCGATCGTGTGGGCAGCGTCCGCGATGGCCGCAAGGGACAGGCGATGGGCTGGTCGTGTCGCCTCGACGAGCGCCGCGTGGTCCGAGATCGATCGGACGGCCTCGGCCTCGGCGGCACGGGCGGTCATGAGCACGCCGTCGAGATGGTCTATCTCGTGCTGCAGCAGCTCGCTCATATCCAGCGGAAGACGCTGCCATTCCCGGTCTCTCCCCTGCTCGTCCAAGTAACGGATCGAGATCGACCGGTGGCGTCGCACTCGGACGACGCGATCGGGAACGCTCATGCAGTCGTCCCATAGCTCGATGGTCTCGTCGCTGCGCCAGAACACCTCGGGGTTGATCAACGACAACGGTCGAGCACCCAGGTCCATCGCGATCACGCGCTTGGGGATCCCGATCTGCGGAGCGGCGATCGCCCGACCGAAGCCCCTGCGCTGACGGAACCCGGCGAGCGCTCGGTGGAGTGCCTCGAGCTCAGGGACGAACTCGGGATCGGGCCAGACCACGGGTGCGCTCGGCCGCTGGAGCCGAGGGTCGCCTTCTACGAGGATCACCGACATCGCGCCGCGACATCATGTCGAAGATGAAGGGCATCTGACCTGCGGAAGTGGAGACGAGCGGACTCGAACCGCCGACCCCCTGCTTGCAAAGCACGCCCTCAGCAAGGCTGTGACCTGCAGCTTTGCTGAACGAGCAGGTCAGGCCCGCGATTCCAGGGTGCCGATGGTGCTGCATAGCCCTTGTAGAAGGCTGAGACGGTACACATCCGGTACACGTCCCAGGGTATCCGTTCACCGTTGGTCGGGACGTTCACTCCATCTGCGCAGATCACAGCAGTCTGTACGCCGTCTCGACGGCGACCGACGAGCTTCTTCGACTCGACCTCGGTGTCGCGGATTTGGTGTGGTGGGTAAGCGCGGCGCGGCCTCGCCGGACCCTTGTGATGATGTCTTTCGCGGTCTTGTGCCAGCCGAAGGGTTTGGGGTCGTCGTTCCAGTGTGCCGCCCACACATGGTTGGCGTCGGTGAGCGCGGCTACGGAGTCGAAGCTGCCTTTGCGGAGCCGTCGGTTGGTTCGTTGCGCGGCATACTTGGGCGTCATGGATCGACTG
>DATFGG010000046.1:0-2612 GCA_035249665.1 Actinomycetota bacterium
CCGCGCGGGATCCTGGTCACCCTCGCCGACGGGATCAAGCTCTTCTTCAAGGAGGGCATCCTCCCGACGAACGCGGACCGGCGCGTCTATCTGCTGGCCCCGGTGCTGGCGATGTTCCCGGGGTTCCTCGCGTTCAGCACGATCCCGTTCGGGACCGGCACCACGCTCTTCGGCCGGGAGATCCCGTTCCAGCTCGTCGATCTCGACATCGGGATCCTCTGGGTCCTGGCGATGACGTCGATCGCTGTGTACGGGGTGGTCCTCGCGGGATGGGCGAGCGGGTCGAACTACCCGCTCCTCGGCGCGGTCCGCTCGACGGCGCAGATGATCTCCTACGAGGTGGCGATGGGGCTCTCGCTCGTCGCCGTGCTGATGTACAGCGGCCACCTCTCGTTCTCGGAGATCGTCGCCGCGCAGGATCGCGTGTGGAACGTGGTCCCGATGTTCCCCGCGTTCGTGGTGTACCTGATCTGCGGGATCGCCGAGACGAACCGGCCGCCGTTCGACCTCGCCGAGGCGGAGACGGAGCTCGTGGCCGGCTTCCACACGGAGTACTCGGGGATCACGTTCGCGATGTTCTTCCTCGGTGAGTACGTCTCGACCGTGACCGTCGCGGCGATCGGCGTGACGCTGTTCCTCGGAGGATGGCGAGGGCCGGCGCCGGACTTCCTCCCGGCCCTGTGGCCGTTCCTCTGGTTCCTGCTGAAGGTGACGCTCGTGATCTACCTGTTCGTCCTGATCCGCGGCACGCTCCCGCGGGTCCGCTACGACCGCCTGATGGCGTTCGGCTGGAAGGTCCTGATCCCGTTCGGGCTCGTCTGGGTGCTCATCACCGGCGCGATCGTCGTGCTGCCCACCGAGCTGGAGCTCGACCGGGGGACCGTGTTGACGTGGGCCGCGGTGGCGCTCGGCGCGACGCTGCTCCTGTCGTTCGTGCCGATCGGCCGCACGTCGAGACGCGAGGAGGTGCCCCGATGACGGATGAGCAGCGCCGGGAGCGGAACTTCCTCGCGGACACGGGCGCCGTGCTGAAGGGCATGGCGACGGTCTTCAAGCAGACGTTCCGTCCCGACGACACCGAGGAGTACCCGAAGGTCATCGCCGAGATCCCGGAACGGGCGCACACCGGGCGCCATCGACTGAACAGGCACGACGACGGCTTGGAGAAGTGCATCGGATGCGAGCTCTGCGCGTTCGCCTGTCCGGCCGACGCGATCTGGGTGGAGGGGGAGGACAACGATCCCGAGCACCCGACGTCGCCGGGGGAGCGCTACGCGAAGGACTACCAGATCAACTACCTGCGCTGCATCATGTGCGGCCTCTGCGTCGAGGCTTGCCCCACGCGCGCGCTCACGCTGACGAGCTATTTCGAGATGGCCTACACCTCGCGTGAGGACGCGATCCTCACGAAAGAGCAGCTCCTGGAGCCGCCCCCGGAGCTCGGCACCACCCCGGGGGCGAAGGAGGGGCTGTAGGGGTGCCGCTCGACAACGTCGTGTTCTGGGTCTTCGCGCCGATCTCGGTGGCGTCGGCCGTCGGGATGCTCTTGATGCGCAACGCCGTCCACGCCGCCCTGTTCCTGGTCGTGAACTTCTTCTGCCTCGCGGTCTTCTTCCTGATCCTGGACGCGCCGTTCCTCTTCGCGGTCCAGATCATCGTCTACGCCGGCGCGATCATGGTGCTGTTCCTCTTCGTGATCATGCTGCTCGGCGTGGACCGCGGGGACGATCTCCGCGAGCGGCTGGTCGCGCAACGGCCGCTCGCGCTGGCCCTGGCCGCCGGGTTCGTCATCGAGATCACCCTCGCCGTGCGGACGGGGATCGGGTTCGCGACGAAGGCGCCCGGCGGGTTCGACGCGGTGAACGATCCCGGGAACGCGCAGGCGATCGCCACGGTGCTGTTCCGCGAGTACTTCCTCCCGTTCGAGGTGACGTCCGTCCTGCTGATCATCGCCGCGATCGCGACGATGGTGCTCGGGCAGCGGAAGGCCCGTGCCGTGACCCAGGCCGAGCTCCGAGCGATGGGCGCCGCGAAGGAGACCGGCGTGTGAGGACCCCGATCGCGTACTTCGTCGTGCTCTCCGGCGTGCTCTTCACGCTTGGCACGCTCGGCGTGCTCCTCCGGAAGAACGCGCTGCTGATCTTCATGTCGGTCGAGCTCCAGCTGAACGCGGTGAACCTCGCCCTGGTGGCGTTCTCGCGGATGCATCTGGCGCTCGACGGCCAGGTGCTGGCGTTCTTCTCGATGGTGGTGGCCGCGGCCGAGGTCGTCGTGGGCTTGGCGATCATCGTGGCCGTCTACCGGCGCCGGGGCACCGTCGACGTCGACGAGGCGAGGGGACTCGCAGGCTGATGGACGACGTGATCGGTGGCTCTGCTCGAGAGCAGTACGTCTGGTTGATCCCAGCTATCCCGCTCGGCGCGGCAGCATTCAACCTCTTCGTCGGCCGCCGGCTCGCTCGTTGGGGCGGAATCGTCGGGTCGGTCGCCGTCGCGCTGTCGTTCGCGGGATCGGCGCTGATCGTGTTCGCGTTGTTCCAGCGAAGCGCGGAGCACCGCCTCGTGACGCAGCACCTGTTCGACTGGATCTCGGTCGGAAGATTCGACGTGGGC
>DATFGG010000047.1:0-7726 GCA_035249665.1 Actinomycetota bacterium
TGGACGCTCAGGGTCTCCCGACGATCCGGTTCGGAGCGAGTGCGGACCTCCGGCTCGGCCAGCAGGTCGTGGCGATCGGCTACGCCCTGGCTCTCGAAGGAGGGCCATCCGTGACTGCGGGGATCGTTTCCTCCCTCGATCGGACGATCCGCGTGCAGGATCCGCGATGTACCGTCTGCTCGAACGGCGTTCGCACCTACAGCGAGGTGATCCAGACGGACGCGGCGATCAACCACGGGAACTCGGGAGGACCCCTGGTCGACATGGCCGGCCGGGTCGTGGGGATCAACTCCGCAGGCAGCGACAACGCCGAGAACATCGGCTTCGCGATCGCGATCGACTCCGTACAGCCGGCGATCGAGTCTGCGATCTCGGACCCGTTGCGAGCCACCGCGTACCTCGGCGTCTCGACCCGGAGCGTGACGGCCGACCTCGCGTTCCAGATGGACCTGCCGGTCGAGAGCGGGGCGCTCGTCCTGGCCACCCTGGCGAACGGCCCCGCGGCGGAGGCGGGGATGGTTGAAGGGGACGTGATCGTCGGTATCGACGGCGAAGCGATCGAGGTGGCCGAGGATCTGGGGCACGTGTTGGACGCTCTCGCTCCGGGCGACGAGGTCGACGTCAGCGTGGTCCGCTCCAACGGAGATGAGCTCACCCACCGGGTGACGCTGGGAACGAAGCCTCTCCCCACGGAGTTCCTGGAGCCCTGACGGCTCCGTCGGCCCTGCGGCACCAGGCCGGGAGCCGCAGCGGTCTGCGTTAGCCTCTGCACGTGAGGTACACGCGCGACGACGGAGCCGGTCGATGAGCGCCCCGTTCGAAGCGGGCGAGAAGGTCCTGTTGATCGACCAACGGGACCGCACGCACCTGTTCTCGCTCCGGGCAGGCGCCACCTACCACACGCACGCCGGCACCCTGGCCCACGACGACGTGATCGGGCGGCCCGAGGGAACGCGGGTCATCACCGCCCGCGGCATGGTCTTCGCGGCGTTCCGGCCGCGGTTCGCCGATTTCGTGCTCAAGATGCCCCGCGGCCCGCAGGTCGTCTACCCGAAGGACCTCGGCCCGATCGTGGTGTACGCCGACGTCTATCCCGGCGCACGCGTGCTGGAGGCGGGCACGGGCTCGGGGGCGCTGACGATCGCCCTCTGCCGGGCGGTCGGGGAGGAGGGCCGCGTCGTCTCCTACGAGCTGCGGGAGGAGCATCGGGCACAGGCTCGCGCGAACGTCGAGTCCTTCTTCGGGAAGATCCCGGACCGGCTGGACATGCGCTCCGGCGACGTGGCCGAGGCGGCAGCCGGCGAGGAGCGGTTCGACCGGGTCGTCCTGGATCTCCCGGAGCCGTGGACGCCGCTCGGGGCGCTGCATGCGATCCTGGAGCCGGGAGCCGTCCTGTGCGCCTACCTTCCCACCACGATCCAGGTCCACCAGCTCGTCCTGGCGCTGCCCCGGTCCGGCTTCCTCCACATCGAGACGTTCGAGGTGCTGAAGCGCGGGTGGCACGTGACGGAGCGGAGCGTGCGGCCGGACCACCGGATGGTCGGTCACACCGGCTTCCTGACCCTGGCCCGCGTCGGACCGGAGGACTAGCATCGGGGAAGTACCCGGTTCCAGGCATCGGCCTCGTTCGCCTGGCTGCCGTATCTACAGAAAAGGACCGCCTGAGGGGTCAAGATGCTGCCAGTACCATCGATGACTCGGGTGGGAGGTGAGAACGGATGGCGGATCGTCGCGAGCAGGCTGAGCAACGCGAGAAGCAGGTCCACGAGCTGCAGACGCAGATCTCCTTCCTCGAGGAAGAGGTGGGGCTGCTGCGTCGCCGCCTGACCAACGCCCCCCGCCAGGTCCAGCTCCTCGAGGAGAAGCTCGTCGAGACGCGGGAGGCGCTCGCTCGCGCCACCGGCCAGAACGAGAAGCTCGCCGACGCCCTGCGCGACGAGAAGCAGCGCATCGAGGCCCTCGCCGAGGAGGTCGAGAAGCTCTCCCAGCCGCCCGCTACGTTCGGGGTGTTCATCGGGAGCAACGACGACGGATCCGTCGACGTCGTGACCGCAGGCCGGAAGTTGCGCGTGATGCCGGCCCCGGACCTCGATGCCGACAAGCTGGTGTCCGGGGCGCAGGTGATCCTGAACGACGCCCTCAACGTGGTGGAGGTGCTCGATCCCGACGGCACCGGCCAGGTGGTCAAGGTGAAGGACAGGCTCGGCACCGACCGAGCGGTGGTGGTGAGCCGGGGTGACGAGGAGCACGTGGCGTATCTGGCCGGGTCGCTCCTCGGGACCGTCGTGCGCGCCGGCGACCCGGTCCTGTTCGACGCGCGCTCCGGTGTGGCCACGGAGCTCCTCCCCAGGGAAGAGGTCGAGGAGCTCGTCCTGGAGGAGATCCCCGACATCACCTACGAGGACATCGGAGGGCTCGAAGGGCAGATCGAGGCGATCCGCGACGCCGTCGAGCTTCCCTTCCTCTACGCGGAGCTGTTCCAGGAGCATCAGCTCGAGGCCCCGAAGGGCGTGCTGCTCTACGGACCACCGGGCTGCGGGAAGACGTTGATCGCCAAGGCCGTCGCCAAGTCGCTGGCGGACAAGGTGCGGGAGCGGACCGGCCGGGAGGACGCCCGCAGCTATTTCCTGAACGTGAAGGGCCCGGAGCTTCTCAACAAGTACGTCGGAGAGACCGAGCGGCAGATCCGAGAGATCTTCCAGCGCGCCAAGGAGCGTAGCGAGGAAGGGCTCCCCGTGATCGTGTTCTTCGACGAGATGGATTCGATCTTCCGTACGCGAGGGACTGGTATCAGCTCCGACGTGGAGTCGACGATCGTGCCGCAGCTGCTCTCCGAGCTGGACGGTGTCGAAACGCTCAAGAACGTGATCGTGATCGGCGCGTCCAACCGCGAGGATCTGATCGACCCCGCGATCCTGCGGCCCGGGCGCCTCGATGTGAAGATCAAGATCGAGCGACCGACGGCCGAGCAGGCCAAGGATGTCATGTCCAAGTACCTGCATCCGGTGGTGCCGATCCATCCCGACGAGGTCGACCGGCACTCCGGCGATGTCCAGGTGGCCGTCGCCCGGATGATCGAGCGTACCGTTGAGCAGATGTATGAGCCCTCGGAGCGCAACCGGTTCCTCGAGGTCACGTACGCGTCCGGCGACAAGGAGATCCTGTACTTCAAGGACTTCAACTCGGGGGCGATGATCGAGAACATCGTTCGCCGCGCGAAGAAGGACGCCATCAAGCGATTCCTGTCCAAGGGCGAGAAGGGCATCAAGACCGAGGACCTCCTCACGGCGATCCGCGACGAGTTCAAGGAGAACGAAGACCTCCCGAACACCACCAACCCCGACGACTGGGCGAGGATCTCGGGCAAGAAGGGCGAGCGGATCGTCTACGTCCGCACCCTGCTCGGTGACGAGGGTGACGGTCGCCAGGTCGAGCGCGTGAGTCCCGGCCAATATCTGTAGGGTCGCCGGGTGGCCATCGCGAAGGTCCTCGGCACCGAAACGGAGTACGGCATCGCCGCGGTCGGTGTGCCCGACTTCAATCCCGTGCTCGCGTCGTCCCTGCTGATCTCGACGTTCGCGGGCTCGCTCCGGCGGATCCGTTGGGACTACGAACAGGAGTCGCCGCTCCGCGACGCGAGAGGCTTCGAACCGATCCCGTCACGCGAGGTCTCCGACGAGGACCTGGGGCTGGCGAACGTGATCCTCCCCAACGGCGCCAGGTACTACGTCGATCACGCGCACCCCGAGTACTCCACACCGGAGTGCCTCACGTCGCGCGACCTGGTGATCCACGACAAGGCGGGGGAGCGCATCCTCGAGCGATCGCTGCGCGAAGTCGCCACGCAGCTGCCGGACTCACCGGCGCTGCTGATCTACAAGAACAACTCGGACGGCAAGGGCAACTCCTACGGGACCCACGAGAACTACCTCGTCGATCGGCAGACGGCGTTCGCCGACATCGTGCGGGACCTGACACCGTTCTTCGTGTCCCGCCAGGTGTTCTGCGGGGCAGGGAAGCTGGGTTCCGAGGCGCCCTGGGACGAGCGGGGCCGGCCGATCTACCAGCTCACACAGCGCGCCGACTTCTTCGAGACCGAAGTGGGCCTGGAGACGACGTTGAAGCGGCCGATCATCAACACGCGCGACGAGCCGCACGCGGACCCCGAGAAGTATCGCCGCCTGCACGTGATCGTCGGCGACGCCAACATGTGTGAGGTCGCCCAGTTCCTGAAGCTCGGCACGACGGCGATCGTGCTCAAGATGATCGAGGACCGCTTCCTTCCGGACCTCTCCCTCGAGGGGCCCGTACGAGCCTTGCACGAGATCTCTCGGGATCTGACGTGCACGGTCGAGGTCCCCCTCGCCGACGGCAGGCGATTGAACGCGGTGCAGCTCCAGTGGGAGTACTTCGAGCATGCGAAGAAGTACGTCGAGCGCGAGGACGACACCCCGGACCAGCGCGAGGTCCTCGAGCGGTGGGAAGCGATCTTGACGGCGCTCGAAAGCGAACCGCTCACGCTCCATCGCGAGCTGGATTGGGTGGCGAAGTTCCGTCTCCTCGAGGCCTATCGGGAGCGCGGTGGATTGGACCGGGGTGATCCGAAGCTGCACGCGATCGATCTCCAGTACCACGACGTCCGCCGCGAGAAGGGGCTCTACTACCGGCTCGAACGCTCGGGCAAGGTGGATCGCCTGGTGGACGAGGCGGACGTGGAACGTGCCGTGATGGAGCCACCGGAGGACACTCGGGCCTACTTCCGAGGGCGATGCATCGGCAAGTACCCGGATGCGATCGCGGCCGCGTCGTGGGACTCACTCATCATCGACACCGGCGCGGAGGCGCTCCAGCGCGTCCCGATGCGAGAGCCGTTGCGCGGAACGAAGGCCCACGTGGACGCGTTGCTCGAGGCTTCCCATGACGCCGCCTCCCTCGTGGCGGCGCTCCAGGGGTAGATCGGGCGGTTCGAAGGGTCTCGTGGCGCGGCGGCTACAATCGCCCCGGAGGAGGAACCATGCCTGAACAAGAGCGCAAGCAGGTCAAGAAGGGCGGTGGCGGCGACGAGAGCGACGCCGACGCCGGCCAGGTCTCCGCTACCTCGAAGGCCGCCGAGCTCAAGGAGGAGATGGACGACATCCTCGACGAGATCGATTCGGTCCTCGAAGAGAACGCCGAGGAGTTCGTGAAGTCCTACGTGCAGAAGGGCGGCGAGTGACCGATCGGGTCGAGCTCCCGCTGTCGGGAGCCTCGTTCGGCGCCGACCCCAGCTTCGTCGAGCTCCTTCGTCGTCAGCATCCCGAGGCGCTCCCGTCGTCGCTCCAGATGAGCGGGGCCCTGGAGGTCGCCCAGGGCACGACCGTCCTCGGATTGCGGTTCGCCGACGGCATCGTCATGGCCGGCGACCGTCGAGCCACGGCCGGCTACACGATCGCGGACGCCAAGATGAAGAAGGTGTTCGCCGCCGACGATCTCTCCGCGATCGCGATCGCCGGTGCGGCTGGCCAGGCCGTCGAGACCGTCCGGTTGTTCCAGCTCGAGCTCGAGCACTACGAGAAGCTCACCGGAGATCGCTTGTCCCTGGAAGGCAAGGCGAACCGGCTCGCGCAGATGATCCGCGCCAACTTCCCGCTCGCGATGCAGGGGCTCGTCGTGGTCCCGCTGTTCGGCGGCTACGACGTCGCGAGGAGCGAGGGCAGGCTCTTCTACTACGACGCCACCGGGGGACGCTGGGAGGAAGAGGACTATCAGGCGACCGGCTCGGGGGCGCAGCCCGCGAAGAACTCCCTGAAGAAGCGGTGGAGGCCCGGGCTGACCCACGAGGAAGCGCTCCGCGTCGCGGTCGAGGCGCTGATCGATGCGGCCGAGGACGACGTGGCGACGGGCGGCCCCGACCTCGCGAGAGGCATCTTCCCGGTGGTCGTCTCGGTCACGGCCCTGGGCGCGACGGAGTCCACGGACGAGGACGTCGCGAGCGCCGTCCGAGCCGTGGTGGAGGCGAGGGCCTAGATGTCGTTCATGCCCTACGTCTCGCCGGATCAGCTGATGAAGGATCGGTCGGAGTACGCCCACAAGGGCATCGCGCGTGGGCGCTCCGTGATCGGCCTCGAGTTCGCCGACGGCCTCTTGTTCATCGCCGAGAATCCGAGCGCCACGCTGCACAAGATCAGCGAGATCTACGATCGGATCGCGTTCGCGGGGGTGGGGAAGTACAGCGAGTTCGAGGACCTGCGGATCGCCGGCATCCGGCTGGCGGACCTCCGCGGGTACTCCTACGGTCGGGAGGACGTGAAGGCGCGGGACCTCGCGAACGCGTACTCGCAGGCCCTGTCGACGATCTTCACGCAACAGATGAAGCCGTATGAGGTGGAGATCCTCGTGGGCGAGGTGAACGGAGAGGTCGACGGCACGTCGATCTATCACGTGCTGTTCGACGGGAGCGTGACCGACGAGCACGGGTTCGTCGCGATCGGGGGTCACGCGGACGACCTCACCGAGGAGCTCAAGGAGCGGTACAACGCCGGATGGGACCTGGCCACGGCGGTGAAGACCGCCGTGCAGGTGTTGGGCGCTCCCGACCAGCGCACGATCGAGCACGATCACATCGAATCGGGCGTGCTCGAGCGCAACCAGAGCCGACGTCGCAAGTTCCGCAGGCTGACGGACGATGAGATCGCCGGATTCCTCGCCGGCTGAGCCTAGTTGTCGAAGCGGAACGTTGACTCGACGAGGCGTTCTGACTCCAGACGCTCTTCGAAGGTTGTCGGCGTCGCAGTGAATGTGATCACGAATCCATCGTCGCCACGGGTGAGGTACACCTGGCGCTGACGGATCTTCCGTCCGTTGGTGACCCACTCGTACTCGATCCACGCCGCAGCCTGCCCGTCGATCGAGATACCACCTTGATCGAGCAGCTCGAACCTGTTGAACGCCGAACGGATCGCCGAGAGTGACGCCTCGAGATACCCCTCCGCATCGAGATCGACCCGAAGGGGCTCGATCACCACATTGATGTTGGGAACGAAGTCGTCCTCTCCATCGGATGGCGCCGCGACGGTAACCTCGACGAGTCCTGTGGCTGGGGCGCTCGTCCTCCACGTAGACGGGTAGGAGAAGGAGAATCCTCCTCCCGCCTCCGACGCGTAGGTACGCGTGTCAGATGGAGAGGCCGATCTCGTCGCGGTGGATGACGTCGGCGTGGCGGCGGGTGAGCCAGCCTCTGGTCCGTTGCCGCCAGCACAGGCGCCGGCCTGGAGGATCAGAACAGCCGACAGCCAGGCGGCACCGCTCTTCACCTTCACTGAGGGACCCTACCCCGTCAGGGTCCGGTCAGAATCCAGCCTAGACTTGGCGCGTGGAGCGGCGGATCTTCGGCCTCGAGAACGAGTACGGGGTGACCTGCACGTTCCGCGGGCAACGCCGGCTCTCGCCGGATGAGGTGGCGCGCTACCTCTTCCGCCGCGTGGTGCACTGGGGCCGCTCATCGAACGTGTTCCTCGAGAACGGGGCGCGGCTGTACCTCGATGTCGGGTCGCATCCGGAGTACGCGACGCCCGAATGCGACGACGTCGAGGAGCTCGTGGCGCATGACAAAGCGGGGGAGCGGATCCTCGAGGCGCTCCTGGGCGCCGCCGAGCTCCGGCTCCATGAGGAGGGCATCTCCGGTCAGGTCTACCTCTTCAAGAACAACACCGACTCGGCGGGCAACTCCTACGGTTGCCACGAGAAC
>DATFGG010000048.1:0-5154 GCA_035249665.1 Actinomycetota bacterium
CGCTGCACCTAGCGGGCCGCGCGATACTCCCCGAAGACGCGACGGAGCGCGTCGGACACCTCGCCCAACGTCGCTCGCAGACGGAGCGCCTCGCACATCGGCGGCAGGAGGTTGCCGGTCCCCCGCGCCGTCTCCTCGATCGAGGCGGGGTACTACCAGGACGAGATCCACGAGGCGGCGTTCCGGATCCAACGAGGGATCGAAACGGGCGAGCGGATCGTGGTGGGAGTGAATCGATTCGTCGATGCGGACGCGAGGGCCGTGGAGCTCCAGCGGATCTCCGTCGAAGAGACCGCGCAGCAGATGGAACGACTCCGCGAGCTCCGCGCCTCAAGGGATCAGCCGGCCGTCAATGCCGCGCTCCTTGAGGTGGAGGAGACCGCTCGCGGGACGGGCAACCTCCTCCCGCCGATGCGCGAGGCGCTCCGTCTGCGATCGACGTTGGGCGAGGTGTCCGATGCGCTCCGTCGCGTGTTCGGGGAGTATCGGCCTTCCTACTGACCTTGGCTGACCTTGGCTGATCTTGGCTGATCTTGGCTGATCTTGGCCTACTAGGCTGCGCATCGTGGATGTGGCGGTGATCGGTGGCACGGGCGCCGAGGGACTCGGTGTGGCGATGCGCGCGGCCGCGGCCGGCCACCACGTGACGATCGGGTCCCGGGACGCCGGACGCGGTGCCGAGACGGCGGCGAAGGCCGCCGAGCGCGTCGGCGCCGCGATGGAAGGCACCGACAACGCCACGGCGGCGGCCGGCGCCGGGGGCGATGGCGTGGTGGTGGTTACCGTCCCGTACGAAGGTCAGGCCGAGATCTACCGCTCGATCAGAGACGCCGTCGCCCCCGGCGGCGTGGTACTCGATGCCACCAGCCCTCTCGCCACGGCGGTCGGCGGCCGGCCCTGGCAGGTGCTCCGCCCCTGGCACGGGTCGGCCGCGGAACAGGCGAAGGCGATACTCGGCGACGGACCTCGCGTCGTGGCCGGCCTCCACACGATCGCGGCCGAGGCTCTGCAGGCCCTCGACCATGAGGTGGACAGCGACGTGCTCCTGTGCGCCGACGACGCGGACGCGAAGGCGCGCGTCGGCTCGCTGATCGACGGCATCCCGGGCATGCGTTGGGTGGATTGCGGCCGCCTCGAGATGGCCCGGGTCGCCGAGCCCCTCACGGCGCTCCTCGTGTCGATCAACAGGACCTACAAGGTGAAGGACTCCGGTTTCCGGATCGTCGGTCGCGACGCCTGGGGGTCGTCGCCCTAGTCGATCACCGCGAGGACCTGGCCGGTCTCCACGACCTGGCCGGCGTGGATCGGGAGGTCGGTGACCTCGCCATCCCGCGTCGACGGGACGTGGTTCTCCATCTTCATCGCCTCGAGGATGCAGATCACGTCGCCCGGACGGACCTCCTGGCCCTTCTCGACCAGGACCTTCACGATCGTGCCCTGCATCGGAGCGAGGATCTCGCCGTGGACGTGCTCGCCATGGTGCGCGTCCGGGGTCACCGGGGGTCGCGGGGCGGGCTCCCTCCGCTCGTCGAAGATCCGGACCGGGACGCGGCGGCCGTCCACCTCGACCAGGATGTCCGCAGGCCGATTGGGGGGCGCTCCCGAGGGGGCGAGATCCGGGTGGGCCGGCAGCGCCGCGTCGGCGAGGGCGCGTTCCAACCACGTGGTGGTGTGCCTGCCGGCTCGGAACTCCTTCGACTCCAGGATCCACCGGTGCACCGGGATCGTGGTCGGAACGCCCTCCACCCGGAACTCGTCGAGCGCCCGGAGCATCCGCACCCGAGCCGTGTCGCGGTCGTGTCCGGACACGATCAGCTTCGCGAACATCGAGTCGTAGTCGCCGGGGATCTCCCGGCCCTGCTCGATGCCTGAATCGACCCGCACGAACGGTCCCGCGGGTTCCCGATATCTGGTGACCCGGCCCGGCCCGGGCAGGAAGTTCCTGCCGGGGTCCTCGGCGTTGATGCGGCACTGGATCGAGGCCCCGCGCGGAGTGGGGTCGAGCGCGAGCTTCTCGCCGAGCGCCACGCGGATCTGGAGCCCCACCAGATCGAGGCCCGTCACCATCTCCGTCACCGTGTGCTCGACCTGGAGCCGGGTGTTCATCTCCAGGAAGTAGAAGTCCCCGTCCTCGTCCATCACGCATTCGACCGTGCCGGCGTTCACGTAGCCGGCCTCCCTGGCCAGGGTCGTCGTCGCCTCGGCGAAGCGTTCACGGATCGTCTCGTCGAACAGCGGTGACGGAGTCTCCTCGATCAGCTTCTGGTGACGGCGCTGCACGGAGCAGTCGCGTTCGCCCAGGAAGAAGACGTTGCCGTGCGTATCGGCCACGATCTGTGCTTCGACGTGGTGGGCCCGGTCGACGTAGCGCTCGAGGAACACCTCGGGTCGTCCGAAGTACGACTTCGCCTCACGCGCCGCGCGCTTGAGGGACTCCTCCAGATGGTCGGCGTCGCGCACCACGTGCATGCCCTTCCCGCCTCCGCCGAACGCCGCCTTCACCATGAGTGGGAACCCGATCCGGGCGGCCTGCTTCTTCGCCTGCGCGAGGTCCACCGGTTCGCGCGTCCCCGGGACGATGGGCATGCCCGCCGCGTCGGCGACCCGCCGGGCGGCGGCCTTGTCGCCCATCGTCGCGATCACCTGCGAGGGCGGGCCGACGAACGCGAGCCCCGTGTCCTCGACCGCCTCTGCGAACGCCGCCCGTTCCGCGAGGAAGCCGTACCCGGGATGCACGAGCGTCGCCTTCGACTTCACGGCGACCTCCATGACCCGGTCGATCGCGAGATAGGACGAGGATGCCAGCCCAGGTCCGATCCGGAAGGACTCGTCGGCGATCTCCACGTGGAGGGCGTCTCGGTCGGCGTCGGAGTAGACGGCCACCGTGGCGATGCCGAGGTCGCGACACGTCCGAGCGATCCGGATGGCGATCTCGCCGCGGTTGGCGATCAGGAGCTTCTGCTTCCGCGCCATGTGGCGCCACGATATAGCGTCGAGGTCGGTGGACACGTGTTGAGCGAAGAGGCCCTCGAGCGGGCGCTCGCCGCGGCGGGTCTGTCGGCGCCCGTCCGCTGGGACGACGTGACCGAGTCGACGAACGCGACGGCCCTGGTGCTGGCGGCCGAGGGGGCGCCGTCATGGACGCTCGTGGCCGCCTCGCATCAGACGTCCGGCCGGGGTCGGCGGGGACGCGTCTGGCGGGATCGCCCCGGATCGGCGCTGCTGTGCAGTCTCGTGCTCAGACCCGACTGGCCGCCCGACCGGGTCGGACTCGTGTCGCTCGCCGCGGGGGCGGCCATGGCGGAGGCGATCTCGGAGATCGCGGGCGTGGAGATCCGATGCAAGTGGCCCAACGACCTCATGGCCGGCGACACGAAGATCGGCGGGATCCTCGGTGAGGCTCAGGTCTCCGCCGACGCCATCGCTCACGTCGTCGTGGGGATCGGTGTGAACATCGACGTTCCCGAAGGCGTCCCGGGGGCGGGGGCGATCGGGAACGTGGACGAGGAGGCCGTCCTCGCGAGCTTCCTCCGTCGATGCTCGTCGATGCTCGGGACCTCCGCGGACGAGATCGTGCCCCGGTGGCGGGCCGTCTCCCGGACCCTGGGCCGTCGCGTCGAGGCCACCACCGTCGGCGGAGATGTCGCTCGTGGGGTCGCGGTCGACATCGACGACACGGGGGCGTTGCTCATCGACGGCGACGTCGGTCCCGCGCGAGTGGCCTTCGGGGAGATCGAGCACCTCGGCGTCGCACCGGGCTGAGGGACATCCGGCTTGCGAGGCCGGCGCCCCTCGCGCTAGTTTCCGCGCATGGCGTTCCCGACCCGGTTGCTGATCGAGGGCGAGGAACTGGTCATGGACCTCCGCCCGCATTGGATCGCGCTGATCATGCCCGCGATCGCGACGATCGCGACCATCGCGGTCATGCTCGTCCTCTACGACGCGTTCGACGAGGACATCCTGGACACCGTGGTGGGGATCGCGGGTGGCCTGTTCCTGCTCGCGTACCCGGTCCGCAAGCTGGTGGACTGGCTGACCTCGCACTTCGTGGTCACGAGCGACCGGATCATCCATCGGCGGGGCTTCATCGCGAAGTATTCGATGGAGGTGCCACTGGAGGCGATCAACGACGTGCGGTTCGAGCAAGGCGTCATCGACCGGATCATCGGGGCCGGCACGCTCGTGGTGCAGTCGGCGTCCGAGGCGGGCCGGCAGGTGTTCGATCACATCCGCAAGCCGGAAGAGGTCCAGAAGACGATCTATCACCAGGGAGAGCTGAACCAGCAGCGCATGATGCGTGGCAGCGACGGCAGGTCATCGCACTCCTCCACGTCGGAGCTTGAGCGCCTCGCGGACCTCCGAGCGCGCGGCGTCCTTACGGAGGAGGAGTTCCAGGCACAGAAGCGCAGGCTCCTCGGCTGACGAGACGCCGGAGGGGCCGATCGCGGCGCTCGACCACGTCGACTCCTGGACCCGCGACATGGACCGGGCGGTGGTCTTCTAGGGAAGCCGTCCTCGATCCTCCGGTGTCGCGACGGGGGCGTTTCCGGGCTCAAGCGCCCGCTGGCCCGTCCCGAGGATGGTTGCAAGGGGTCCGGGGACTTGCCACTCTGTTGCGGCCGGTCCGCCTTCCCCCGGGCCGGGAGCAAGCACGAGATGACCGAGACCGTTCGACGCTTCCCCCGATCGACGCGCGTCGCCGTGGTGGCGGCGCTGCTCGGCGTGGTGTCACTGGTGACGACGGTGGCCGGCGCCGCGCCCTCGAAGGAGGACGTCGAGCGGGCCAGGGCGCGGCTCGAGGCCATCGAGGACAAGCTGAGCGGGATCCAGGGCCAGCTCGCAGCCACCCAGCATCAGCTGAACGCGGCGACGGCGAGGGTGGAGCGGCGCGAGGCGGCGGTCGAGCGGGTCACGGCCGAGCTGATCCTGACGCAGGAGGAGCTCGACCGTGCCAGGGCGAGCTACGAGCGTGTCTCGACCCGCCTGAACGAACGGGCCGCAGCCGCGTACATGACCGGTCCGGCCTCCAGCATGGATTTCCTCCTCAACGCCCAGAACGTCGCGGATCTCACCGACCGGATCGCCTACGTCGACGCGCTCGCGCAGGCGGACGCCGAGCTCGCGGTGAAGGTGGCGAACGAGAAGAACCGGCTC
>DATFGG010000049.1:0-2542 GCA_035249665.1 Actinomycetota bacterium
GGGGTTCACGGCCACCGGGTGACCGACGGTGCCGAGGAGCGGCAGGTCGGTCGCGGAGTCGCTGTAGGCGAAGGAACGCGTCAGATCGATGCCCACGCGGTGGGCCACCGCGCGAACGGCCGCGGCCTTCTCCTCGCCGTACGCGTAGTACTCGAGCTCCCCCGTGTACCGGCCGTCCGCGCCGATCGCGGCGCGCGTGGCGATCACCCCGGAGACGCCGAAGTGCCGCGCCAGTGGTCGGACGACCTCTTCCGGTGAGGACGACACGATGTAGATCCGGCGACCCTCGGACCGATGGAGCTCCATCAGATCGAGCGCCTCCGCGTACACGTAGGGATCGATCACCTCCAGGATCACGTCTTCGACGAGCCGCTCCACCTGCGCGCGATCCCAGCCCTTCGTCAGCTGGAGCATCCCCTCCTTCAGGCGCTCCATCTTCCCCTCGTCGGCTCCGACGAGCAGGTAGACGAGCTGGGCGTAGGCGCCGCGGAGCAGCTGGCCGCGCGACACCATCCCCGCGCGGTACAGAGGACGGGACAACGCGAGCGTGCTCGACCGCGAGATGACGGTCTTGTCCAGGTCGAAGAATGCGGCCTCCATCGGTAGAACCATCGTACGGGCAGCCCGTGACGTTGAGGCCCAGCCGCCGGGACGGGTCAGCCGAAGGCGATCTCCTCACCCTCACGGGCGAGGTCCACCATGCCGCCGCCCCAGAGCTCGCGGACACGATCGCACAGCGACTCGAGCTGGTCGTCGCTGTGGTTCGGGTCGTGGTGGAACAGCAGGAGCCGTCGAGCACCTGCGAGCCGGGCGAAGTCCGCGACATGCTTCGTGCTGGAGTGTCCGAATCCGGCTCGGTCCGGGTACTCCTCCTCCGTGTACTGGCAGTCGTGGATCAAGACGTCGGCACCCATCGCGACCTCGAATCCCGAGACCCACTCGGGCTGCACCGTCGAGAGATCGACCGCCAGGGCCGGCTCGTGGTCGGTGAGGTAGGCGAGGCTCCGGCCCGCGTCCTCGATCCGATACCCCACGGTGGGGCCCCGGTGGATGATCGGCCGAGCGATGATCGTCGCCGAACCGAGCATCCACGGCTCGTAGGGAGCGTCGTGCAGCTCGAGGTGCGCCGGCACCTCGGCGAGCCGCACCGGGAACAGCGGAGGCGAGAGGTACTGCGAGATCCGATCGGAGAGCGACCGGGTGGGCGAAGGCGGCCCCCAGATATGGAGCTCCGTTCCAGGGTCCCAGAGGGGCGCGAAGAACCCCAGACCCTCCAGATGATCCAGATGGAGATGGCTGAGGAGGATGTCGATCCGCTTCGGCACCGATCCGTCGAGCGATGCCCCCAGCGACCGGATACCCGTTCCCGAGTCCAGGATCAAGAGGCTGCCGTCCTCGGATCGGACCTCTACGCAGGACGTGTTCCCCCCGTATCGAACCGTGTCCGGACCCGGGGTCGCCAGCGAGCCGCGCGAGCCCCAGAACCTGGCGCGCACTATGCCTCCTCGGGTTGTTCCCAGAACACGGCCGCCCCGCCGACGAGCTGACCGACCTGAGCGAACAACGGCACCGCGGTGACCTCGATATCCCGCTCCTTCCCGTCGGCAGCCACGATCCGGAGACGTCGATGGGCCGGGACCCCCGTCATGAACGCGATCCCGAGCGGCAGCTCCTCGAGGGGCACCGGGCTGCCTTCTTCGTCCACGGGCCTGAAGGCGGTCGCCCATTCATCGGCGGACATCTGGGCCTCGGCGAAGGGCCTGCCGAGAAGGTGCTCCGCGGCCTCGTTGTAGTACACGAGGTCCCCGGCGGAGTCCACGAGGAACATGGGTGTCGTGAGGGTCGCCGCGAGGTCCCTCGCCAGGATCAGGGCGATGTGTCGCTGTTTCGGCGGCGCCGGCTCCGTCACGTGAGCGAACGTACACCACGAGCCTCGCAGCCGCGCCGCTATCCTCGACGCCGGAGGTGTCAGGGTTCCTGGTGGGCCCCGCGGTCTTCAAAACCGACGAGAGGGCGACGAGCTCTCTGGCGGGTTCGATTCCCGTCCGCCTCCGCGTGGAAAGAACGGGGAGAGATCGTGGGGCCCATGCGGACCCCACGTTTCACTCTGGTCAGATGAAGATCAGCTGGCTGCTCGTCTCGTACGCCGCCGGGGCTCCGCGTGCGGCGATCCGCAGACTGCCGTCGCCAGCCAGCCTCAACCGTGGCGCGGCCGCTCCAGCCTGGCGCTGGGACTTCGCGCGCTCACTTCACGCCGAAGCCGATATTGACCGCGTTCGTGAGTACCGCTCGCCCGTTGGCGGCGGCGCGCTCGCGGAGCATGCCGTCCAGGACCTCGCGGAGTCGCGCTCGCTGGTCCTCCTTGAGATCCGCGAGGAGCATGCCCGGTATCGGGTTGCCGGAGAGCACCCAGTTCCACATCTCCTGCCCCGAGCGGAACGTTGGCCGCTCGGCCGTCCGCCTGACGCGGACGTCCTTCAGTCCCGCATCTGTAAGCCGCTGTCGCAAGACATCCGGGTCGGACACCTGGAACTCGAGCGGC
>DATFGG010000050.1:0-4724 GCA_035249665.1 Actinomycetota bacterium
AGGCGCTTCGTGGCCGGCTGCCGTGAGAAGACGGGGATCCGCACGCACGCGCTGCGGTTCCGCTGTGAGTAGACGAGGTTGATGGGCGCCTCGTAGCCGGGCACGAGCCGGCGGAACGAGTTCGTCGTGGGGTTCGTGAACGCGAGGAGGGCCGGCGCGTGCTGGAGCAGCCCGCCGATGTACCACCGGGCCATGTCCGAGATGCCGGCGTAGCCGACCTCGTCCCAGAACAGGTTCTCGTCGTCCTTCCACAGGCTCTGGTGGGTGTGCATCCCGGAGCCGTTGTCCTGGAAGATCGGCTTCGGCATGAACGTGACGGTCTTGCCGGCCGCCCACGCCGTGTTCTTGACGACGTACTTGTACTTCATGACGTTGTCGGCGGTCGCCAGCAGCGGGCCGTAGCGCATGTCGATCTCGGCCTGGCCCGCGGTGCCCACCTCGTGGTGGTGCACCTCGATCTTGACGCCGACCTTCTCGAGGTTCAGGACCATCTGGGAACGCAGGTCCTGATAGTGGTCCATCGGCGGCACGGGGAAGTAGCCCTCCTTGTAGCGGGGCTTGTAGCCGAGGTTGGGCGAGTCGTCGGCGTTCCTCGCGGCACCGGAGTTCCAGACGCCTTCGGCCGCATCGATGTGGTAGTAGCCCTCGTGCTGGTTCTGGTCGAAGCGGATCGAGTCGAAGATGTAGAACTCGGCCTCCGGACCCCAGTACGAGACGTCGGCGATCCCCGTCTGCTTCAGGTAGAGCTCGGCCTTGCGCGCGACGTAGCGGGGGTCGCGTGAGTACCACTCGCCGGTCACCGGGTCCTTCACGTAGCAGTGGATGTTGAGCGTGGTGTGCTGGGTGAACGGGTCGAGGTAGGCGGTGTCCGGGTCGGCGACGAGGAGCATGTCCGACTCCTGGATCTCCTGGAAGCCGCGGATCGAGGAACCGTCGAAGCCCAGGCCGTCCTCGAAGACGCCTTCGGTGAGCTCGGAGACGGGGACGGAGAAGTGTTGGGTGAGGCCCGGCAGATCGCAGAACCGCAGGTCGACGATCTCGACCTCGTTCTGCTTCGCGAGCGCGAGGACCTCTTTCGGTGTGGTCACCTACTGCACCCCCTGTGCTGGTCGCTTTGCTGGTCGTGGACGCGGCTCAGCGTAGGGGAGGGTCGGAGGGTTGCGGTTTCCCGGGCGTTAACTCTGCGTGAACATGGCCAGGGCCGGCGACCGCAGGCGGCGTGCGCCGCCGCGGGCACCGGCCCGGGCTGCGAGCGGAGCGGGAGCCGCGACCGAGGGGATGAGGCGTCCCGAGGGGAGGGGACTGAGCCGCTCCCGCCCTGCTCTTGTTGTATCCCCATCATCGGCGGCGGGGCCCGCTCCGCAGCAGGGCCCGGCGGTGTCATTTCCTCCTGGCGCCCCGTGGCTAGGTCTTCCGCGGGGCTCGGTCCGGAAGGCTTCCCCCGGTCCGCCCGTGCGCCGACCCGCTCGTCGCCCGGAGGCCCTCAGAGGTCCTGTTCGGCCGCCCGGTAGCCGACGCTCCGCACCGTCTCGATCAGGTGCTCGTGCTCGGGACCGAGCTTCGATCGCAGACGCCGGACGTGGACGTCGACGGTCCGCGTGCCACCGTAGAAGTCGTAGCCCCAGACCTCGCGGAGCAGCGACGGCCGAGTGAAGACCCGGCCGGGACGCTGGGCGAGGAATCGGAGGAGCTCGAACTCCTTGAACGTGAGGTCGAGCGGACGGCCGGACGCGGTGACGCGGTAGGTCTCGGTGTCGATCGCGAGGGCCCCGAGGCGGATCACGGTGCCGTCGCCCGCTCCGGCGCGCCGTCGGAGCATCGCCAGGCGCACCCGCAGCTCGGGCGCCGGCGCGCCGGGGTAGACGAGCTCGTCGGCCACCTCGTGCCAGGGGTACCGCTCGAGGTGTTCCCGCTCCACGATCACGGCCGCCGGGACCCGCGCGTCACGCTCGCGGAGCGCCGTGAGGACGGAGAAGGCCTGTGGCGCGTTCTCGGCGGCGTCGACCATGATCGCCTCGGGCTCGAGCCGTAGGACGTGCTCCAGCGAGGCAGCGGAGAGAGGCTCGACCTTCAGATCGGGGGAGACCTCGGGCAGAGCCGGGACGGCCACGTGGGGCGATCTGTCGCTCAGCAGGGCAAGGAAGGGCATCGTCGGCTCCTTCGGGGCACGATATCCGTTCGGCATCGCCCTCGGTAGGCTTCAGCCGCCATGGAGCCAAGATGGTGCCCGAGATGGTGAAGGTGCGGCTGTTCGCCGCGCTCCGAGAGCTCGCGGGCGCCTCCGAGGTGGAGGCCGAGGGACGCACGGCCGGCGAGGTGGCCGACGCCCTGTCCGCCCGGTTCGGCGAGCGGTTCGGGCAGATCGCTGCCGTCGGCTCCCTCGTGGTGAACGGCGAGCGGGCCGCCCGAGGCACCCCGGTTGCCGAAGGGGACGAGGTCGCGCTGCTCCCCCCGGTCTCCGGCGGAGCCCCCGCGCGCAACTCGCCGGTCTGAGGCATACTTCGGACCTCATGCGATTCCATCGGGTCCTTCTCATCGTCAATCCCGTGGCGCGCACCTACTCGAAGCCTGTCCTTGCGGTGATCGAGAAGGCGCTCTCGGCCGACTTCCGGCTCGAGGTCGCGGAGACGAAGGGCCGGGGGCATGCCCGTGAGCTGGCCGGCCAGGCTGCGGCCGAGGGCGTTCACATGGTCGCGGTGCTCTCCGGCGACGGCACGATCAACGAGACCGTGAACGCGCTCGCCGGGACCGAGACGGCGCTCGCACCCCTGCCCGGCGGCGCGACGAACATCCTGGTCCGGGCACTCGGCCTGCCGCTCGACGCCGTCGAGGCGACCGGCATGCTGATCTCGAAGGCCCTCGACGACGATGCCTTCAAGCTCAACCTCGGCCGGGCGGACGGGCGCTACTTCGCGGTCAACTGCGGGGCGGGCGTCGACGCCGCAGCGATGAAGCGCCTCGACGCGAAGTTCCCCAGGACCAAGGCGAAGTTCGATCGGGTCGCGTTCCGGGTGGTCGCCTGGCAGTTGCTCGTCGGCTACGCCGGCCGCCGTCCGGACCTGCGACTGTCGGTGGACGGCGGCGAGCCGACGCCCTCGCTCTCGGTGATGGTGGGACGCACCGATCCGTACACGTACTACAAGGGCGTGGGGCTGCGGATGACGCCCGACGCGTCACTCGACGCGGGACTCGACGTGCTCTCGGTGCGCAAGCTCGCGCGGCGGAGCATCCCGCGGATCGCCTGGCAGGTCTTCGGTTCGGCGCGGCACGTGCTGGGGCGCGACATCGACTACATCCACGACGCGGAGAGCGTGGTGGTGACGTCGGACACCGCGTTCCCGGTCCAGGTCGACGGCGACATGCACGGGGAGCACAAGCGGCTGGAGATGACGCTGGCCCCCGAGGCCCTCTGGGTCGTGGCCTGAGTCTGCCGGTCTACGACTGAGGTTCGACCGTTCCCTGCTGCGCCGACTCGTTCACGTGGATCCCGCACTCCCACTTCGCGATCCCGGCCCAGCGACCCGCTCGCTCCGGCTCCCCGGCGAAGCGCAGCCGGGTGCAGGGGGCGCAGCCGATCGATGAGTACCCCAGGTCGTACAGGGGGTTGTGCGGCAGGTCGTGCTCCTTCAAGTAGCGCCACACCTGCGGCTTCGTCCAGTTCGCCATCGGGTTCACCTTGACGATCGCGTTCCCGGGCTCCAAGTCGTAGCGCTCGACGATCGGGGTGTCCGCGCGCGTCGGCGAGGAGTCTCGCCGGACCGACGTCACCCACGCGTCCAGCCCGCGGAGCGCCTCGAACATCGGCCGGACCTTGTTGATCTCGCAGCACATCTCCGGGTTCCGCTCGAACAACCGAGCGCCGAACTCGGCTTCCTGTCGATCGTTCGAGTACTCGCCGACCAGGTCGATCACGTTCAGCGAGAGCCGCTCCGCGAGCTGCTGCTTGAACGCCAGCGTCTCCGCGAACTGGAAACCTGTCTGGAGGAAGAGGATCGGGACGTCCGGCCGGATCCGCGTGGCCATGTGGATCACGACGGTCCCCTCGGTCTGGAACGCCGACGCGATCGCCAGCTTCTCGAGGCCGCTCTTCTCGAGGGCCCACGCCAGGATGTCGCTCGGCTGCAACGTCTCGAGATCGCGGTTCAGTGAGGCGATCTCGTCATCGGAAAGGAGCGTCTTCATCGGCACCGAGGCCTTCGGTCGGAAGCGTCAGTCTACCCCGCTCGCCGGATGCGGCCTCAGGCCGAGGGTCAGGCCGAGAGTCCGGAAGGGCTGCGCGGCCGACCACCTCGTATCCTGGGTGTTCGACCCGCGGCCTCGCGCTCCGGGGCCGCATCGTCTACGGCCATCGTCTACGGCCATCGACTACGGAAGGAAGAACGTCCATGCCCACCATCGATCCGCACGGAGGAACGCTCGTGCAGCTCCTCGTCGACGGCTCCGCCGCCGAGGCACTCCGCGAGGAGGCTCGCAACCTGCCAACCCTCGTCGTCTCCGAACGGGAGCTCTCCGATCTCGAGATGCTCGCCGTCGGCGCGCTCTCGCCGCTCACCGGATTCCCGGGCGAGGCCGACTACCACGCGGTGCTCGAGACGATGCACCTCCAGAACGGCCTGCCGTGGTCGATCCCGGTCACACTGTCGGTCGACGAGGACGGTGCGCACCGGCTGGGTGGCGCCGACGCGGTGGCGCTGGTCGCCGCCGAGGGGAGCGAGCCGCTCGCG
>DATFGG010000051.1:0-3368 GCA_035249665.1 Actinomycetota bacterium
CCCGGCGCCCGTCACCTTCTCCCGACCGTCGGGGCGGATGAACGCCTTGCCTGCCGAGGTGCCGACCGCCATCAGAAGCCCTCCGTTCCGGTGGCGCACATCATCGTCGGTGCCCGGAGCTCCGACAAACGCCCTCGGGCGGAACGGGCAGGGGCAGGACGATGGCGATTGAACTGGGTCCACGACAGAACCAGCAGGGGCGACTGAACTAGAGTCGCGAGGTGGACGAGTCGCTGGATGGAGTTGCGGCTGCCTGGGATCGCGAATACAAGAGCGGGCGATACCTCCGGGAACCGCCTGTCCCATTCGTCCGAGACATCGTTTCCATCGCGAGGCGTCAGGGCCTCATGAGTGGCGCCGGCCTCTACATCGGCTGCGGGAACGGAAGGAACTACCTGCCTCTAGTGGATGCCGGGCTTGATCTCATCGGGCTCGACGTTTCATCGACTGCGATCCAAGAACTTGCCCGGCGCGTTCCATCGAGGTCGGATCAGCTGGTACAAGGCGATGTCTCGGCCATCCCGGCTGCGAGCACCTTCGATACCGTTGTAGGGATCCAGGTCTTCCAGCATGGCACCCGCGCTGTCTGCCACGACCACATCCGTTCCGCTCAGGGCAGAGTCCGCACCGGAGGGATCTTTGCCGTACGGGTGAACGCTGTGGACACAGATATCGAGTTCCCCCACGAAGTGGTTGAGCCTCCTGATGGCTCAGGATTCACCATCCGATACCGAGAAGGACCGAAGGCTGGTCTCCTCGTTCACTTCTTCGATCGGGTCGAACTCGAGGAACTCTTCCGGCGGACGTTCGAACCCGTCCTGCCCCTGAGGCTCGACTCGACCAAGCGCGCGACGCCTTCAAGCGGCCAGTGGTCCCAGTGGGAAGCCATCTGGACGAGGAAGTAGGGCACACATGACCAGTCACTCCCGTTCACGAGGCCTCGGTCCCTCCCGCGTCCTGGTCCGATGCTAGGGTCGGCCGGGTGCCCGACCTCGAGCGCGTCCTCGCCGGACTGAACGATTCCCAGCGAGAAGCCGCGCTCGCACTGCGAGGGCCCGTCGCCATCCTGGCCGGCGCGGGAACCGGCAAGACGACCACGATCACGCATCGGATCGCCTGCCAGGTCCGGAGCGGTGCGTTCGACGCGTCGCAGATCCTCGCCGTGACCTTCACCGACAAGGCGGCGGGTGAGCTGAAACGACGACTCCAGGCGCTGGAGGTCGACGGGGTCGAGGCCCGCACGTTCCACTCCGCCGCGCTGTCACAGCTCTCGCGCCTGTGGTCCACGCACACGGGCAAGGCGCTCCCCGACGTCCTGGACGCCAAGGCCCCGCTCATCGCCTCGCTCGCGAACGCGCTGCCCCCGCCCCACAAGTTCCTCCCCAGGCGGGAGCTCGCGAGCGAGATCGAGTGGGCGAAGAACAGGATGATCGAGCCCGCCCGCTACCTGGCAGAGCTCGGCGACCACGAGCCGCCGATCCCGGCGAACCTGATGCTGCGGATCTACGACGGGTACGAGCGCCGCAAGCGGGCGATGGGCCGCTTGGACTTCGAGGACATGCTCGGACTCGCCCTTCGACTCTTCGACGACCATCCGGAGGCCGCCGATGCCGTCCGATCGCGGTTCTCCGCGTTCACCGTGGACGAGTTCCAGGACGTGAATCCACTGCAGGCGGGGTTGCTCGACCGGTGGCTCGGCGACCGCGACGACCTCTGTGTGGTGGGTGACGACTACCAGACCATCTACGCGTTCACGGGGGCGTCACCCGAGCACCTGCTGGACTTCACGCGTCGATTCCCACGCGCCACGGTCGTTCGCCTCGAAGAGAATCACCGGTCCTCCCCGGAGATCCTCGAGCTCGCGAACCGGCTCGCGCCACGACTCGGCGGGATCCGGAAGACCCTCCGACCCAACAGACCGTCCGGTCCGGCCCCCGTCGCCCGAGCCGAGCCCGATGAGGGCGCCGAGGTCACGGCCGTCGTGCAGGCGGTGCAGCGGCTGCACCTCGAGGAGGCGATACCGCTCGAGGAGATCGCAGTCCTCTCGCGGATCAACGCTCGTTCCGAGCCGTTCGAGGAAGCGTTCGCCGCCGCGGGCATCCCGTATCAGGTCCGCGACGGAGCTTTCCTTCGGCGACCAGGACCGCGCGGGGTCGTGCGAAGATTGCAGCGAGCGACCATGGACGCCGCCGTGGCCGAGGCCGTCGCCGGCATCACCGACGAGCTCGGGTACGACCCCGAGGCGTCACCCGATGCCGACGAGGAGGTGACGCGCCAGTCCGACCTCGCGCGCATGCGTTCCCTGGCGACGGAGTTCGAAGGAACACATCCCGACGGCGGCCCGGCGGCGTTCCTCGCCGAGCTGGCCCAGCGGTTCTCCACCGCGCACAGCGGTCGAGGCGTCACCCTGCTCACGTATCACCGAGCGAAGGGCCTCGAGTTCGACGCCGTGTTCCTCCCACGGATGATCGACGGCGAGCTCCCGTTCCGTTCGGGCAGAGCCAAGCCCGACGCTCGCGAGGAGCGACGGCTGCTCTACGTCGGGATCACGCGCGCCCGCCGATACCTCTTCCTCACCTGGCCCCGGGGCGGTCGTTCGCGGCCGAGTCCGTTCCTCGACGAGATGGAGCTCTCCCCGGCCGGGCTTCCTGCGCGGACCTCGGCGCCAGGCGTACCGGTCACCGTAACCCGTGGCGGTCCGTTGTTCGACCGACTCAAGGACTGGCGCCGCAAGCGCGCGCAGGCGGACGGGGTGCCGGCCTACGTCGTGTTCCACGACCGCACCCTCGCCGAGATCGCGGAGCGAAGGTGCAAGGACTGGGCCGACCTCGCGGCGATCTCCGGCGTAGGGCCGGCGAAGCTCGAACGGTACGCTGACGAGATCCTGGCGATCGTCGCCGCGAGGTAGCGTCAGAGGTCAGCAGCTCGCGGGACGATCTCCGTCCCGATCAGCTCCAGCATCTCGAGGTCCTCGTGGACGAGATGCTGCATGAGGATCCGGTCCACGCCGGCCTCGGCGTACTCCGCGAGCCGCTGCAGCGCCTCGTCAACGGTCCCGGCGATCCCCTCGGCGCGCCATCGTTCGAGCGCATCCCCCACATCTCCGGACTCGCCCTCCCGGTCCATCACGGAGGCCATGCGCCGCTCCAGCTGGCTCCGATCGGCCGCCACCACGACCCCGGTCATCAACGACATGCGCAGCGAACGCGGATCCCGCCCGATCGCCCCGCACGCTTCCGACAGACGGGCGCGGGCACTCCGTGCCTCGCCCGGACCGACGGAGACCACGTCGTACTCGTCCGCCCATCGAGCCGCCAGCGCGGCTGCTCGCGGGCCGGCACCACCGCCGAGGATCAGGGGTGGGTGCG
>DATFGG010000052.1:0-3009 GCA_035249665.1 Actinomycetota bacterium
GGGTACCGGACCGCCCTCATCGGGAAGTACCTCAACATCTACCACCGGGCCCAGCCACCGCCCGGATGGAGCACCTGGCACGCGTTCCACGAGAACAACGCGAAGTACTACGGCTACGAGCTCCAGCACACGGACGGCTCCATCACCAGGCATGGGTTCGATGCCGCCTCCTATTCGACCGATGTCCTCCGTCGCCACGCACTCCGCTTCATCAGGGCGACACCGAACGACACGCCGTTGTTCCTGTATCTCTCCCCGGCCGCCCCCCATGAACCGGCGACACCTGCACCGCGCCACCTCTCGCTTCCCGCCCAGATCGAGCCGTTCTGGCCACCGAGCGCTCGGGAGACAGACCTGAGCGACAAGCCGCGGTGGATCCGAGACCTACCACCGGTGAGCTCCAGCGCCATCCATAGCTCCCGGATCCGGCAGTATCGCTCGCTCCGATCCGTCGACGAAGCCATCGCGGCGATCATCCACCTGCAGCGGGCGAGGAGGCGTCTGCGCAACACGCTCATCCTCGTCCTCTCGGACAACGGTGAGATGTGGGGGGAGCATCGAGCGATCGGGAAGTTCCTTCCGTATCAGGGGGCGACTCGGATCCCGATGGCGATGGCGTGGCCGGCGACCCTGTCCGGAGGAAGGGTGGACACGCGCCTCGCCTTGAACATCGATGTCGCAGAGACGGTGGCGGCGGCTGCATCGGCCCCTCACGCCGACGTAGCCGGCAGGAACCTCGTCGAGCGGTGGGAGCGGAGGGGGTTCGTCCTCGAGGCCAGCGGCGCCCGGGCCTTCGGGGGAAACGGCACGAACGTCGGACGCCCTCCGTACTGCGGCTGGCGAACGCGTAGGTACCTGTTCGTTCGCTACGGCAACGGGCGCGAGGAGCTCTACGACTACGCCCGTGACCCTTGGGAGCTTCGGGACCGTCGTGGTACCGCTCCTGACGTGCAGCGGAGACTACGACGACGAGCCCGCGAAGCGTGCTCCCCGGTCCCCCCCGGGTTCACCTGGGGGTAGCGAGGCGAGCGAACGAGACCCACTCACCGTCGGTCCACTCGGGATCATCCTCGAGGAGCGCCCGGAACCGGCCGTACCACGTCTCGGTGGCGGGATCATGGGCGTTCGCCGAGTACGTCGTCTGATCCTCGAAGATCACACCCGCGACCAGCGAGTCCTCGTCGTCGTCCGGCAGCAGGACGTACGTGGCCCGGAACCCCTCCGCCTCGAGGCTCTCGCCCATCATCGCCACCACCGCCTGCCGGTTGCCGGGCGTGGCCCTCGCTCGCATCACGGTTCCGTACATATCTCCTCCTTCCTTCGATCCAGGTCACCTTTCTCCATGTCCCTCAGGGGGCGGAGGCGCCGCCCCGATCCCCCAGGCGTCCGCCCCTCCGTCGACGGTGACGGTGGAACCGGTCACATAGGCACCGCCGTCGCTCGCGAGGAACGCGATCGTTGCGGCCACCTCCTCCGGTCTTCCCGCCCGGCCCATCGGCACGGTCTTCGCGTACTCGTCGACGAGCTCCTGTCCGCCGTACTGCAGCATCCCCTCGGTCTGGATCAGCCCGGCTGCGACGCACACCGCGCGGATCCCGTACTTCGACCATTCGATCGCGATCGTCGAGGCCATGTTCTCGAGCGCGGCACGCGCTGCCGACGAGTGCGCCATCAGGGGGACACCGCGCCTGGGGCTGAAGCCCACGAAGCACACGAATCCCCGACGAGCGGGGATCATCCAACGCTCGGCCACGCGGTTCGTCAGGTGCCACGGTGCGTCGACGTTCAGCCGATGCACGGCCCGCAGCCCCTTCAACCCGATCTGCTCCAACGGGGAGGCGAACTGCCCGCCGGCGTTGTTGACGAGGACGTCCACCGAGCCGAGCCGTTCGCTGACGACGTCGAGGAAGCCCTCGACCAGTTCCGGCTCCCGTACGTCACACGGCATCGCGAGCACCTGGCGGCCGGCGGCCTCGAGCTCGGTCCTCACGGCCTCGAGCGGTTCCGGCCGCCGCCCACAGATCGCGACGCTCGCGCCGGTTCGGGTCAGCTCCCGGGCCGTGGCGCGCCCGATGCCCGTGCCGCCGCCCGTCACGATCGCGACCCGGCCGGAAAGGGCATCGTCGGCGAGCGGGGACCGGAACTGCTCTAGCATGCGCGTCCGAGTATGCAGGAGACCAGCATGAAGGACATCGACGTCCTTGGAGCCGGTGAGGTCAGGCTCGCGGTGCGCGTCCACGACGCGCCTTCCGCCGGGGCACGCGGGCTCCTCCTCCTCCACGGACTGGCCTCATCACAACGGATCTGGGACCTGATGGTCCCCCGTCTCACGCGCACGTTCCACGTGGTGACGTACGACGCACGTGGACACGGGCTCTCCGCGAAGCCGGCCAGCGGCTACGGGTTCGACACGGTCATCGCCGACGCGTTCGCCGTCCTTCGCGCGACCGGGCTCCGCCGGGCGCTCATGGTCGGTCACTCGTGGGGTGCGAGCGTGGCGCTCGAGCTCGCCGCCGGTCATCCGCGATCGGTGGGCGGCTTGGTCCTCGTCGACGGCGGGCTCGGCGCCCTCCGCGACGCGATGGACTGGGCCACCGTGAAGGAGGTGCTGGCGCCACCGCGGCTCGCCGGGATGCCGGTCGAGGAGTTCCGCGGATCGATCCGGACGTTCCTCGGCGACGGGGTCGACATCACCCCCCAGATCGAGGACATCGCCCTGTCCTTGATGCGCGTCGATCGCCAGGGGCGCATCCGGCCGCACCTGTCGAGGGCGAACCACTTCCGGATCCTCCGAGCGATCTGGCTCCGCCATCCCGACGAGGCGCTCGCCCGGCTCTCGGTCCCCACGTTGGCCGTCCTCGCTCGCGGAGGGGGTGACACGGACGCGGAGGCACACAAGCGCGGGTTCGCGGAGCGTGCCCGCCGATCCGGCGCCCCGATCCGGGTCAGTTGGCTCGAGGGCATCCACGACCTGCCGCTGCAGCATCCCGACGCCCTCGCGGGCAGGAT
>DATFGG010000053.1:0-3210 GCA_035249665.1 Actinomycetota bacterium
CACCTGGGGCTGAACGCCTACGTCCTGTGGATCTTCGGCACCGCGATCGAGCGGGACATCGGCCGTGTCTCGACGCTCGCGGTGTTCCTCGTCACGGGCGTCTTCGCGGGCGCGACGTCCTTCGCGTTCGCCTCCGGGTTCAGGGTCGCGGTCGGCGCATCGGGCGCGATCTTCGGGCTCGTGGGGGCGTTCGTCGCGTACAACTACCTTCGCCGCAGTCACGTGATGGCGCAGGCGAGGCTCCGCTCCGCCCTCTCGATGCTCCTCATCAACCTGGTGATCGGCTTCACGATCCCCGTGATCGACTGGCGAGCCCACGTCGGAGGACTCGTCGCGGGCCTCGTCGCGGGCTTCGCGGTCGATCCGTCCCGGCCGAAGGCGATCCGTCGGGTCGCCGCCGCCGGCGGCCTGGTGGCGTTGCTCGCGATCGCGGCTGCGCTCGTCGCCTACCGGAGCGCGCAGATCAGCGCGGACCCGTCGATCCTCTTCGCCTCATGACCGACGCGCTCAGGGCGCGGTGTCCACGCTCCCCCGCTCGGTGAGCCCGTAGAGGTAGCCCTGGCGCGTGCCCAGGTAGATCCAGCCACGCCACACCGCCGGCGTCGACTCGATGCAGTCGCTGAAGTGCAGCTTCCAGAGGAGCACCGGGTCCGAGTCGGGCTCCGATACGTCCCATGCCCACAGATCCCCCGCGCAATCGCCCTGGATCAGGACGCCGTCCACGACGACGGGCGATCCGATCGCCGGTGCGCCGATCTGTCGCTCCCAGCGGATGTCGCCGGTGCCCCGCTCAACGGCCAGCACGCGACCCGCGGCCGTCGTGAAGTACACGAGATCACCGTAGAGGGCCGGCGTCGACCAGCTGCCTCCGGCACCCTCGAAGCCGATCTCTCGGGCGTCGATCGACCATACGAGGGGGTCGCTCGGCCGCGAGGGGTCGAGCTTCATCAGCTGGCCAACCTCGCTGCTCCGCTCCCCGGATCGCTGATATTCGCTGGCCACGTACAGGTCGCCGGCGTCGTCGATCACGACCGTGGCATCGGTGTCGTCCCCGGTCCAGAACCGGAAGACCCGCTCGAGGTCGGAGCCGCCGTCCAGCACGTCGGAGACGTCCCAACCCTGCACCAGGCCGCCCGAGTTCGCGAAGTACAGGACCCCTTCGTGGAGGGAGACCGAGTTCTCGATCGAGACCTCGGTGTCGCCGAGCGCTCGGAGGAGCTCGTCGTCGAACCCCGGGACGGTCGCCACGACCTCGGGATCGACCGTGACCAGCCCGAGCTCGTCGTAGCTGCGATGCAAACGGATCACGTAGAGCCACCCGTTCTCGCCGCCCTCGAACAGGACATCGTTCACGACCAGCGCGGCGCCGTCCCAGTCGTCGTTGCGGAGAGGCCGCTCGACACTCGTGGCGCCGTCGATCGACCAGAGCACGAGGGGCTCACCACGAGCGTGACGATCCGTCGCCACGATCCGGAACCGGCCGTCGCGGGAGCCCGCGTAGTAGAGCGGGAATCCGTCCGGGTCCGTCGTCGCCGAGCCCTTCGCGAGGTCGCGGGTCGCGAGCGGTTGCCGCACCGGCAGGCCCGTCAGCCCGTCCAGGAAGTGGTACATGCCGTCGTAGGCGCCCTCGCGGACCTCGATCGAGCCGTCCTCGCCGACGACCACGTTCGGCTGCCCCGTCCAGCCGGTCCCGCACCACTCGCTCCGCTCGATCCCCACGAACGACACCGAGCAGAGCCGGGTCGAGGGAGCGCGCCACCCGATCACCGGGTCGAGCGGGACGGGTCCCTCGCCGTAGTAGCTGCGCGCCGCGTTGCCTCGGAACGTGACCAGACCCTCGAACGACGTGTTGATGGGGGCCGATCCCTCCGGCGGCCGATCGTTCCTGAGCGGGCCACCGCGGTGCTGCTCGTCCTCGATCCGGGACAGGATGAACGCGAGCAACAGGACGGCGACCCCGATCACGAGGGCGCCCGACACGATCGGAAGGACGGGGAACCTCCTCGTCACGGGCGCCCGGGACGTCGCACGACTCGCACGGGCCACCGACCCATGCTATGCCGTCAGACCGGTTCTCCCGCGGAGCGGTAGGAGCCCAGGATCTTCAGCAGGGACGTGTGCTCCCGGACCTCCTTGAGGGCGGACTCCACCTCGGGATCGTCGACCGCCGCCATGAAGTCCACGTACATCAGGTACTCGAATGCAGCCCCGTGTCTCGGTCGCGACTCCAGCTTGTGGAGGTTGATCCCACGCGCCGCGAACGGCTCCAGCGCTCCGAGCAGCGACCCCGGCTCGTCGAGCACCGCCATCACCATCGACGTCTTGTCCGCACGGCCGAACCCCGGATCGGTCCCGCCGATCACCGCGAACTTCGTGAAGTTCTCCTTCTCGGTCTGGATGCGCTCGGCGAGCACGGTCAGACCGGCGAGGCCGGCGGCATCCACGCTCGCGATCGCGGCGTCCGCGGGGTCGTTCGTCTCCGCGATCTTCCGGGCGGCGCCCGCGGTGTCGTGCTCGGGGACCGGTTCGATGCGCATGGAGGTCAGGAAGTCCTCGCACTGTGCGAGGGCCTGCCAATGGGAGTGCGCGCGGCGCACGTCCTCCAGGCGCGCGCCCGGAACGCCCAGCAGGGCATGGTCGACGCGCACGATCGACTCCCCCACGATCTTGAGCAGGCTGGTGTTGGAGAGCAGCTCGTAGGTCTCGTTCACGGACCCCGCCTGCGAGTTCTCCAGGGGAACGACGCCGAAGGACGCCTCGCCGCTCGTGACCCGGGAGAACGCGTGCCGCACCGTGTCGCACGGGAGAGGCTCGGCGTCCGTGAACAGCGAGCGAACGGCCCGTTCGCTGTACGCGCCGGGCTCCCCCTGGTAGGCGACCTTCATGCCGCCGGAGGCTAACGGGTCGGCGGGCGAACCGACAGCCGACTCACGCGTTGATGAACTGTTCCCAGATCTGGATCGCGCCCGGCCCGACGATCACGACGAACAGGGCGGGCAGGATGCACAGGATCAGCGGGAACACGATCTTCACGGGCGTCTGCTGCGCCTTTGCCTTGGCCGCCTGACGACGCTTGATCCGCAGCTGCTGCGCCTGGGTCCGCAGGACGCTCGCGATCGAGACTCCGAAGACGTCGGCCTGGATCATCGCGAGCGCGAACGCGTTCAGCTCCTCGACGTCGGTCCGCTCGGCGAGGTTGCGGAACGCATC
>DATFGG010000054.1:0-5192 GCA_035249665.1 Actinomycetota bacterium
TGGAGATGGAGTCCCTCACGGCGGCCGCCGTGGCCGCCCTCAGCCTGTACGACACCGCGAAGGCGTACGACCGGGCGGCCCGGATCGACGGCCTGCGCCTGCTGTCGAAGTCCGGAGGCAAGTCGGGCGACTACGCGGCCCCGAGCTGATCCCTGACCCGGCGCCTTCGCGGTCGCCGGACGATCGCCCGCCCCTGGTGCTTGTGAAAAAGTTCTTCGGATCACATCGATGTGATTGAGAACCCCTATATGTGGTGCTACGGTGCCGTCCCAGCCTAGATGTTGTGTCGAACCGGGAACGACAGGGCGGAGGCTGGGCGCATTGGATTGGCTGCTCCTCGCGGCACTCGGCATCATGTGGGCCGCAACGCTGCTTCCACGCGTATCGCGCCGACGCTCCATGTCGGCGTCGGTCGAGGATTTCGAACGTAGGATGGAGTTCTTGGCGCACGCCGAAGTGAACGGCACCACCGGACGCTGGATCGTGACCCCCCGGAAGGGGGCTCGCTTCGTCGGTGACGCCGAACGCCGCAAGGCCCGCGTCCGCGACCGCCGTCGGCGCGTCCTGGTGTTCCTGATCGAGGCCATCGGCATCTCCTTCCTGATCGGGCTCGTCCCTCCGCTCCGCGTCGTTTGGAACGTCACGCTGGCGCTCGCGATCTTGCTGGGCGCCTACATCTGGATGTTGATCTCGATGAAGCACCGGAGCGTGGCCGATCCACAGGAGGCCGTCCGCAACGCACGGATTCCCGGCGACCACGCAGCCGCCTTCGCGGCTCGGTACGTGATCGAAGGTCGCAACGGGCATGCGCACGAGACGTTCAACGGTCTCGAAGGCATCGCGGAGAGCGACCGGGTGCACGTCGTGGTCCGACCCGCCTCCGCCGGCTGAGTGGACCTCTCTGACCTCGCGCGCTCCATCCACGTCCGTCTCGACGCCAAGAACGCTGCCCGCGAGCAGGCGTTGCCCGCCGCGCGTCGCTCGATCCGCGCGAGCGCGAACGCGATCCGAGCGATCCATCGACTGGAGTTCGACACCGCGAAGACCCTGATCGGCGAGTCCCGCGCGTCGCTGGACGAAGGACTCGCCGCCGTGCGGGATCATGCCGACATCCGCCACGCCGGCTACCTGCAGGACGCGCAGAAAGAGTACGCCGAGGCGAACCTCACGATGGCTCTCGTCACGGGCGGGGACCTGCCGGACCCGACCGACCTCGACGTCGAGGATGCGGCCTATCTCGGCGGGATGTCCGACGCGATCGGAGAGGGACGGCGACGACTCCTCGATCTGCTCCGTGAAGGCCGCGTGGCGCAGGCCGAGGAACTGCTGGACGCGATGGAGGAGATGTTCGGCGTTCTCGTGGCGATGGACTATCCCGACGCCATCACGATGAATCTCCGGCGCGCGACGGACGTCTCGCGCTCCTTGATCGAGAAGACCCGCGGCGACCTGTCGATCTCGGTGGTGCAGAAGGATCTCCGCGACGCGCTCGACCGCCACGCGGCCGAGCTCCACCCGCGGGCGCAGCCGGACGTGTGAGGGAGCTCTGTTACGCTGCCCGACGTCCCGGGGGTGTAGCTCAGCCCGGTAGAGCGCTGCCTTCGCACGGCAGAGGCCAGGGGTTCAAATCCCCTCACCTCCACGCACGATCCGATCGATATCGCCACGGATCGATGCCGTCGATCTCGAACGCGTCGGGCTGTGGAGCCGCTGGGTCGTTGAACCGGTGGGATCCGCGGTCAAGAATCGGCCTATCCCGTGCCGATAGCCGGGACATCCGACGAGGAGGATCGTCCATGCGCTCCGAACGCATCAACTTCCTGGCGGTCGTGACCGCCGTGGCGGGATTGACCGGCTTCATCGGCGTCTACGCGAAGTGGTTCAGCTACTCCTACCCGGTGGACGGTGGCACGGTGACCATCTACCTGGACGGTACCTGGGACGGGACGGGCGCCATCGCCTTCGCCGCGGGCGTCGGCGCGCTGCTGTTCGGCTGCGCGTACATCCTGCTGACGGACCCGGCGATCCGGCGGATCGTCGCCCTCCTGATGGTGATCTCGAGCATGGCCCTCCTGATCTGCTCCGCGGTCGGATTCACCCGCGTGGCCGAGACGATCGGTCCGAACCCGCTCTTGCCGGGGGCCGAAGGACAGACGCCGTTCGAGGCGACCGTCGCCATCGGTCTGGCGATGTCGCTCGCGAGCGGCATCATCGCCACGGTGGCATCGGTCCTGTTGGTCGCTCGACGAGAAGCCGGTCTGGAAGAGCCAGCAGAGGTGTCGGCGGCCGCGACCGCCTGACCGGGTCGCACGTCACACCTGCGGGTAGCCTTGGCGCCCGCATGGCGCGAACGACCTCCCAGTTGACGTGGTGGGACCGGCCGGGGCTCGAGGTCCGGGCCGGCCGACTCTCGATCGCGGGGCGCGACGCCGAGTCGATCGCGCGCCAGCACGGAACCCCACTCTACGTCCACGATCTCGTCCGGGTCGAGGAGCAGGCGCGAGGTCTCCAGGGCGCGCTCGGCGCCGCCGGTCTCCGCCACCGGGTCCGGCTCGCGCTGAAGGCGCAGCGTGAGCCGGCGTTCCTCGCGTTCCTCCGCGCCCTCGGCGCGCCGGGCTCCCCGCAGAGCGTCGGGATCGACGTCTGCTCGCCCAAGGAGATCATGTGGGCGCTCGATCACGGGTGGCGGCAGGAGGAGATCAGCTACACGGGGACGAACCTGTCCGCCCGAGACCTCGACGCGGTGCTCGCGGCGGGGGTCCACCTGAACGTCGACCTCCTCACGCAGCTGGATCGCGTTGGGGCCCGGGCGCCGGGCTCGACGGTCGGCATCCGGATCAACCCGCGGATCGGGGCCGCCTACCCGGGCGGTGACCAGTCCTACGCGGGCGATCGGCCGACCAAGTTCGGGATCTACCCCGAGCGGCTCGGAGAGGCCCTCGACATCGCGCGGCGGCACGACCTCACGATGGACACGGTGCACGTGCACGCCGGATACCTCTACCTGACCGACGCGCTCCCGATCGTCGACGAGACGATGCGGCGCGTGGCCGAGGCCACCCGGGGTCTGATGGATGCGGGGTGTCCGATCGTGGAGGTCAACACCGGAGGAGGACTCGGCGTGCCGTTCCGGCCCGGTGACGAACCGCTCGACCTCGAGGCGTGGGCGTCCGTCCTCGCCCGGCACCTCGGGCCGCTCGACGTGGCGGTCGGGACCGAGCCCGGCGAGTTCCTCGCGAAGCAATGCGCCGTCCATCTCGCGGAGGTCGTGAGCGTCGAGGATCGAGACGGGACCACCTTCATCGGACTGGATACCGGCTGGAACGTGATCAACGAGCACTTCGTGTATCGGATCCCCTACCACCCGATCCTCTGTAGAGCGGCCGACGCCGAGCCCGTAGCGCGGGTCACCGTGGCGGGGCACATCAACGAGGGGAACGACCTGCTCGCCGAGGACCATCCCATGCCGCCGGTCGAGGAGGGCGATATCGTGGCGATCCCCAATGTCGGCTCCTACAACGCGTCGATGACCTCCGTCCACTGTCTCCGTCCGGAGGCCCCCTCGGTGTTCTTCACCGATCGTACGTGACCGACCTTCCCGTCGCCGAGCGGTGGTTCCGAACCGAACGGGTGACCGACGCGATCACGCTGCTCGTGGAGGATCACCTCGACGTCTTCTTCGAATCGAACGTCTGGCACGTCCGTGGGCGCGACCGCGACCTCTTGGTGGATACGGGCAACGGGATCGGCGATCTGCGCGGGGAGCTCGCCCCGCTGGTCGAAGGCCGGCCGATCGTGGCGGTCGCGACCCATGAACACTTCGACCACATCGGGGGCATGCACGCGTTCGAGGAGCGCTGGTGTCATGCGGCTGACGCGGAGGGCATGCGGGCGCCCGAAGGTCTCGCTCTCCTCCGGCGGGACTACCGGCCCGGTCTGGAGGAGGAGATCCGCTGGTACGGCTACGAGCCTCCCGAGAGCGTGATCACGGCGCTGCCCGGCCCGAACTTCGACCTCGGCGGCTGGAGGACGTCGCCCGCGGAGCCGACGCGCCTCCTCGCGGACGGCGACCTCGTGGATCTCGGGGACCGCGCCTTCGAGGTCATCCACGTCCCGGGGCACACCGCTGGCTCGATCGCGCTCTGGGACGCCGAGGCCGGTCTGCTGTTCACGGGCGACACCGCAGCTCTTGACGACCCGCTGTACGCCGACGACGAAGCGGCGTTCGTGGCGTCGCTCGAGCGACTCTCGGCGCTGCCGGTCGAGCTCGTCTGCCCGGGGCATTCCCGGCCGTTCGGGCGGGACGAGCTCGGAGCCCTGATCGACGAGCAGCTCACGTCGCGCAGCTGACGCGCGGCTCAGGCGAAGCGCACGGTGAACACGGCGTCGGCGTCTGACCAGCCGCCGAACCCGAGACGGACCACGAGCGAACGGCACGAGCCGCTCCAGCCCGCCTCCGTCCGCCACTGGAGCATCAGCCGGCCGTTGTTCGACAGGTTCGCCTGGACCGATGCAGACTGCTCGGCCAAGACCTCGCCGGTCGCGCAGTGCACCTTGCGCACCAGTGGGTACCCGTTCGCGAACACGGATCCCTGGGGGTGCCCGCCGAGCTCGAGGACGATCGGGATCACGCGACCCGCCGAGAACACCGAGTGGTTCGTGATCGGCCCGCCGATGTCCTGGAACACGACGTATCCGTGGGTCGCGGAGCCGACGTTCCCCTCCGCGTCCGTGCCTGTGACGGTGAACGCGTGCGCACCCGGGCGGTTCGGCACGATCGCGCCGTCCGCGACCGGTCCCTGGCAGGAGATCACGCCCGAGCCGCCGGCCTCGTCCGTGCAGAAGTAGTCGGCGACCATGCCCTCGCCGTCGGTCAGCACCGAGCCGTGTGCCGGCGACACGATCGTGACGGTCGGCGCGGTCTCGTCGGCGGGGCCCGAGAGCTCGAGCCGTCCCACACGGTTCGTGCCCTGGGCGCTGAACCAGATCGCGCCGTCGGGGCCGGTCGTGATGCCGGTCGGAGAGGCGCCCTCGCCGAGGGGGATCTCGACGATCCCACCATCGAGGCCGATCCGGCCGACGGCGTCGGCGGTGCCCTCGGTGAACCAGAGGGCGCCGTCGGCCCCGGCCGTGATCCCGCTCACCCCGGCTCCCGGTGTGGGGACCGGGAACGTCGTGACGGCGCCTCCGGT
>DATFGG010000055.1:0-3137 GCA_035249665.1 Actinomycetota bacterium
GTAGTACGCGACGGCTGCCGCCGCCAAGCCGGTGAGCGCCAGGTTCCTGATCCGCATGATGCCTCCTGGAGTGGGGAAGGGTACCCCCATCCTTGGGGGCCGCGGCCCTGCGTGCAACCGCGCAGGTCGGCCTACTACGGCATCGGTAGGGAGATGGACCCGGACCGCCGTCAGCGGCCGCGGACCAGGGGCGGATCCACGGCCTCGGCGGCGGCGACGTCGAACGGGATCGCCTCTCCCAGCGAGGCGACGTCGACGATCGGCAAGCTGAACGAGAAGGCCGTGCCCACACCCACCTCCGACTCGACCCAGATGTGCCCCGACATCGCCTCCACCAGGGTCCGAGCGATGTAGAGGCCGAGCCCGCTGCCGGGGAGCCGCTGCTCCGATCCGTCCTTCACCCGGTAGAAGCGGTCGAAGATCCGATCGAGGTGCTCCGGCGCGATGCCCTCTCCCTCGTCCCACACGGAGATCGTGACGTGGTTGCCGTTCCTGATGGCGCCGACCGTGATCGGCAGGTCCGGAGCCGTGTACTTGTCGGCGTTCGAGAGGAGGTTCAACAGCACCTGCTCCACCCGGAACGGGTCGGCGAGGACGATCGCCGGGCGCCCGATCTCACCGACGGCGACGCGACGGCCGGGGTGCTGCTCCTGGAACTCCTTCACGAGGTGCCCCAGCACGTGGTCCAGGGGCACCGGCTGGAGATCGATGACCAGACCGCCGGCCTCGATCTGCGAGACGTCGAGCATGTCGCTCACGGTCCGTTCCAGACGCTGCGCCTGGCGGAGCATGATCCTGTAGTACTCCTCTCGACGCTCGGGGGAGTCCTCGACCGTGCCTTCGACGAGGCTCATCAGGAACCCTTTCAGCGGCGTCAACGGTGTCCGCAGCTCGTGCGACACCATCGAGACGAAATCCCGCTTGATCTGCTCCGCGCGGGTCTCCTCGCTCGCGTCGCGAACGACGACGATCCGCGCGGGCGGCGCCTCCTCGTCGTCGCGGATCACGCTCGTCCGCAGGCGCACGTCCTTCTTCGTTCCTTCGCCTGTCCGGATCTCCGTATCCCGCGCCTCGCCGTCCCCGGCGGCACCGTCGGAGAAGACCATGTCGCGATCGAGTCCCAGGAGGTCGTGGCACCGCCGTCCGAGTGCCTCGTCCTCCGTGTAACCGGTCAGGGCGTGCATCGCCGGGTTCCAGGTGGTGATCCGCCCGAGGGTGTCGACGGTGAACACGCCGTCGGACGTGTGCGACACGATCTCCGAAAGGCGGGCGCGCTCGAGCGTCTTGCCGAACACCCGGTGGTCCTGCAGCCGGGCTGCGATCTGGTTGGCCAAGCCGTCGAGGAGGAGCCGCTCCGATGCGGACAGCGCCTGCGGTCGGTAGACGGCGAGCACGCCTCGCACGTCGCCCTCGTCGCCCACGAGCGCGATCTGCGGCGCGACGCCGGAGTGTACGGCGACGAACGCCTCGAGAGGAGCGGTCTCCCCTTCGTCCACCGTCAGGTAGCGCACGCCCGCGGAGGCGTGGACCGCGACGCTGCTCCCGTCCACGACCACGAGCTCCACGCGGTCGGCGGCCAAGAGCTTCTCGAGGAGACCCAGGAACCCCCCGAAGTCCTCCGAGGATGCGAGCGGCGCGGAGAGGGCACGGCCCGCCTCGTAGAGGTCACGCATCTGGTCGCGCTCGTGGATGCTCTCGACCCATCGCCGGTAGGTCGTGAACGTGAGCGCGACCGGCGCGATCATCAGCACGAGCGCGACGGGCTCCGCCGTCCACAGGATCGCGCCCAGGATGCCCAGGGCCATGTTGCCGAGCCAGTGCACCACGTTGAGCGAGAGCGGGAGCCGGAAGAGGTCGAGGAACCGCGACCCCTCGACCATGGACACCACGAGCATGATCGCGGTGGCGTTCACCGCGAACGTGATGTACATCGCACCGAGGACGCCGGCCCAGAGGATGGGATCGGTGGGCCCGTCTCCCCACGAGCGGAGGATCGTGAACGCGACCTCGGCGAGGGTGATGCCCACCAGGAACTGCGCGACGTTGTAGGCGATCTTGTACGGCTTCCAGCGGTTCAGCGCCTGGCCCACGCCAACCCCCAGCAAGACGGCCACGGTGAGGACCGAAGGCGAGACGAGGAGGAGGGCGCCGGCCCAGACGCCGTCGGTGAGCGCGAAGTTCACGGTCTCCGATCCGCGGCGCAAGGGGATCGAGTACCGCTCGGTGACGATCGTGAGCCCGGCGATCACGACGACCGCGAGCACGTCCGGGATGTCCCACCGGGCGATGCTCGGGACCCGGATCGCGACACACGCGAGACCGAGCAGGGTCGCCGTTCCGATCAGGATCTTCACGGCGCGGGGAAGTGTCTGCATCGTCGGTTTCCCCTCTCAGCTCCAGGCGACCGAGCTCCAGCTGTTCGAGCTCCACGACGTGGAGCTCCAGGACGTGGAGCTCCAGGACGTGGAGCTCCAGGACGTGCCGCTCCAGCTCGTCGAGCTCCACGAGGTGCTCGACCAGCCTGCGTTCTCCGCGATCAACGACGACCACGAGGTCGAGCTCCAGGAAGTCGAGCTCCACGACGTGGACGACCACGAGGTGGAGTCCCAGGGCTCGCCGAGGACGTCCATCTCCCCTTCGACGAGATCGTCCACGCCATCGTCGTCGAGATCCGTCTCCACGTGGAAGCGGCCGCGGCTCTCCTCGAGGCTGCCCAAGCCGGTGGAGCGCTCGAGGCCGACGTTGGGGTTCGCGACGACGCTCGTTGCGGCGAGCACCGCCCCGGCGGCGTCGACGAGCCCGTCGCCACCCCCCACGCGGTACGCGGCGGACTTGAACGCGGTCCCCATCAGGATGCCCTTCACGCGCCTCGGCGTGAGGTTCGGATCGGCCTCGTACATCAGGGCGGCGATGCCGGAGACGACCGCGCCACTCTGCGACGTGCCCGTGCCCTTGAAATAGTCCTCGTCGACGACGGCATCGGGATGGAGCTGGTCGACGGCGCTTCCGGCGTCGCGCGTGGCGACGATCGTCGTGCCGGGCGCCACCAGGTCCGGCTTCTCGAAGCCGTCCTGGGTGGGGCCTCGGCTCGAGAACGGGGCGACCTCGTCATCCCAACGTTCCGGCGTCTGGTTCAG
>DATFGG010000056.1:0-4527 GCA_035249665.1 Actinomycetota bacterium
GGTCCCTCACGATCGGTCCGGTCGGCGACCAGATCACGTTCTCCGAAGAGATCGGCTTCCTTGATCCACGCAAGACCGACCGCCTCGAGATGGCCATCGACCGGGTCGGCGTCGCGACGCGTGACACGAAGACTCTCGAGATCTTGCGGATCTAATCTCGCGGCGAGATGGAGGTCTACGACATCCAGACGGAGAGTGCCGAGTATCTCTCGGGCGGTCTCCGTGTCCACAACTGCTTCATCCTCGCCGTCGACGACACGATGTCCTCGATCCTCAATTGGTACGTCGAAGAGGGGACGATCTTCAAGGGCGGCTCCGGCTCGGGGATCAACCTCTCCAAGATCCGCTCGTCCAAGGAGCAGCTTGCCGGCGGTGGCACCGCCTCAGGTCCCGTGTCGTTCATGCGCGGGGCCGACGCCTCCGCTGGCACCATCAAGTCCGGCGGCAAGACCCGGCGCGCCGCGAAGATGGTCATCCTCAACGTCGATCACCCCGACGTCCACGACTTCATCTGGTGCAAGGCCGTCGAGGAGCGGAAGGCGCGTGTGCTGCGCGACGCCGGCTTCGACATGGACCTCGACGGCAAGGACAGCCACTCGACCCAGTACCAGAACGCGAACAACTCGGTCCGCGTCACGGACGAGTTCATGCGCGCCTTCGAGCAGGACCGGGACTGGAAGCTCAAGGCCGTCCTGTCGGGAGAGACGGTCGAGAGCACCCGGGCCCGCGACCTGATGCGGGACATCGCCCAGGCCGCCTGGGAGTGCGCCGATCCGGGCATGCAGTACGACACGACGATCAACGAGTGGCACACCTGCCCGGCGTCGGGGCGGATCAACGGCTCCAACCCGTGCAGCGAGTACATGCACCTCGACAACTCCGCCTGCAACCTCGCGTCGCTGAACTTGATGAAGTTCGTGAACGAGGACGGCACCTTCGACGTCGCGGACTTCAAGCACGCGGTGGAGATCGTCTTCACGGCGCAGGAGATCTTGGTGGGCGAGTCGAGCTATCCCACGGAGAAGATCGGGATCAACGCGCGGGCCTACCGCCAGCTCGGTCTGGGCTATGCCAACCTCGGTGCCCTCCTGATGGCGCGCGGCCTGGCGTACGACTCCGATGCCGGCCGGGCCTGGGCCGGTGCCATCACGGCGCTGATGACAGGACACGCCTACCGGACGTCGGCGCTCGTGGCCGAGGCGATGGGTCCGTTCGAGGGATACGACCCGAACGCGGACGCCATGCTCCGCGTGATGCGCAAGCACCGGGAGGCGGCAGACGCGATCGAAGGAGAGCTCGTCCCGGAGGGACTCCTCTCCGCCGCCAAGCACTCGTGGGACGAGGCCATCTCGCTCGGTGGGCGACACGGGTATCGGAACGCGCAGGCTTCCGTCCTCGCGCCTACCGGCACGATCGGGCTGATGATGGATTGCGACACGACGGGCATCGAGCCCGAGCTCGCGCTGGTCAAGACGAAGAAGCTCGTCGGCGGAGGCACGATGCAATTCGTGAACCGGACCGTGCCGCGGGCGCTCGAGCGGCTCGGTTACGACGCCGCCGAGGTCGAGGACATCGTCGCCTACATCGCGGAGCACAACTCCGTGAACGATGCACCGCATCTCAAGCCCGAGCACCGCGCCGTCTTCGACACAGCGATGGGGGACGCTCCGATCCACTACATGGGGCACGTCCGGATGATGGGGGCGGCGCAGCCGTTCATCTCGGGCGCGATCTCCAAGACCGTGAACATGCCGGAGCACGTCACGGTCGAAGAGGTCGAGCAGCTCTTCGTGGAGAGCTGGAAGCTCGGCCTGAAGGCGGTCGCGATCTATCGCGACAACTGCAAGGTGGCGCAGCCGATGTCGGCCGACAAGAGGAAGTCGGCGGCGGCGCCACAGAGCGAGGGGGCGGGAGAGCTGCAGACCCTCCCGTGGTCCGCGAAGAAGCGCCTCCCGCGCTCGCGGCCCGCCATCACCACCTCGTTCCGCGTCGGCGACGCCGAGGGCTACATCACGGCGGGGTCCTATCCGGACGACGGCCTCGGCGAGATCTTCCTGAAGGCCTCGAAGCAGGGGTCCACGCTCTCCGGGATCATGGACGCGTTCTCGATCGCGGTCTCGGTCGGTCTCCAGTACGGCGTTCCGCTCGAGGACTACGCCTCGAAGTTCATCAACATGAAGTTCGAACCGAGCGGGCTGACGGACGACGAGGACATCCGGTTCGCGTCCTCGATCGTCGACTTCGTGTTCCGCCGCCTGGCTATCGACCACCTGCCCCCGGAGAAGCGCGAGGCCCTCGGGATCCGGTCGATCGAGGAGCGGAAGGTCGAGGTCGCGGAGAAGACGGGCGCCGAGAGCGCGTCTGCCCCGGATGTCCCGGCGGCCCAAGAAGAGACCACGGCCGTGGAGGAAGCGCCGATCGAGGCGTCGGAGGGAGCGGTGATCCGTCCGATCGAGATGGTGGCCAAGCCCACGGCGAAGGAGCTGGACGCACCCCTGTGCTACCAGTGCGGCTCCAAGATGCAGCCGGCCGGTTCGTGCTACGTCTGCGGGACCTGCGGCAGCACCAGCGGCTGCTCGTAGGATAGGCCCCTCGCGAGGGGGACGAGGACCGATGACGCACGCTGAGCCCGGCAGGCTGCTCGGGCTGCACCACGTGCAGCTGGCGATGCCGCCCGAAGAGGAGCAGGCGGCCATCGACTTCTATGAGGGCGTCCTCGGGCTCGAGCAGGTGACGAAGCCTCGGGAGCTCGCCGACCGCGGCGGCGTCTGGTTCCGGTCGGGCGATCTCGAGGTTCACCTCGGCGTCGAGGAGGGGTTCCAGCCGGCTATGAAAGCCCACCCCGCGTTCCTCGTCGAGGACCTGGAGCGGATGCGCGCCCGTGTGGAGATGAGCGGCTACAAGGTGATCGAGTCCGATCAGTTGTCCGGCTTCCAGCGCGTGCACGTGCGCGACCCGTTCGGGAACCGCCTCGAGCTGATCGAGCCGGTCTGACGAGATGGATCTTGCGTTCCGGCGCGTGCGACCCGAGGGGGAACTGCCGAGCGCGCAGCATCCCGGCGACGCCGGTCTCGACCTCCGGGCGGCCGATGGCGTCACGGTCAAGCCGGGGGAGCGAGCGATGGTTCCCACCGGCGTCGCCGTCGCGATCCCGGAGGGCCACGCCGGCCTGGTCCTCCCACGGTCCGGGCTGGCCTCGAAACGAGGGCTCACGCTGGCGAACGCGCCCGGCCTCATCGACGCCGGCTACCGCGGAGAGGTGATCTGCGCCGTGGTCAACCTCGACCCGCACGAGCCGGTCGAGATCGCCCCCGGCGACCGGATCGCCCAGCTCGTGATCGTTGCGGTGCCGGAGGTTTCGCCTTCGTTCGTCGATGAGCTCCCGGGCTCGAGTCGCGGGACCGGCGGGTTCGGTTCCACGGGAACGACGTGAACGTGCGCCTCGAGCGCCCCGACGACCGCGCCGCCGCCCTGGACGTCGAGCGAGTGGCCTTCGGATCGGAAGCCGAGGTCGACATCGTCCGGGCGGTGCGAGACGAGGACGGGTCGTTCGCGCTCGTCGCCGAAGAGGAGGGAAGGATCATCGGCCACGTGCAGATGAGCCGGGCCTGGGCGGGGTCGACGGCGATCCTGGCCCTTGGCCCGATCGGCGTGCTGCCCGAGCGCAGGCGCCAAGGGGCGGGTCGCGCGCTGATCGAGAGCGCAGCCACGGAGGCACGATCCCGTGGGGAAGTGGCCGTCATCCTGCTCGGGGATCCGGCTCTCTATCCGAGGTTCGGATTCGAGCCGGCGACCCGATACGGGCTCCGGAATCCGTTCGCCGGGCAGCAGGCGGACGGGTTCGTGATCGCCGAGGAGGACATGATGATCCTGCCGCTCGATGACGGTGTCCATCAGCTGGAGGGCCCCGTCCGATGGCACCCGTCGTTCGGATGAGTTCCGGTTGAAGCTGCGAATCACGGTGCCTAGGATGGATGCGCAGTCTGCGGACGTGGCTCAGTGGTAGAGCACCACCTTGCCAAGGTGGGGGTCGCGGGTTCGAATCCCGTCGTCCGCTCCAGGTCAGAGATCCTAAAGCCCACTCCATCACCACAAACGGCGGTACCGGATGGAGGGCACCGTGGAGGCAGACGTGGCATTGGGACGATCGCCGTGCTCGGCTGCACCTGCGGGGATTTGGAGTCCTGGGCGCTGTATGCGGCAGTCGAATCAGGGAGGTCACGCGTGACGTGGTCGCATTTCCGACAGCCCTTCAGGGAGCGTGACTACGGCGGCTTCGGTCCCCTTCGAGTTCGACACGGCGGCCTATGAAGGAGCGATCGAGGAGGCCTTCGAGGGGCTTCGGTGAGTCAGTTCGTCGGCGCGAGCAGGGTCACCGAAAGGTCAAACAGGCATCGGAAGCCTTCGGATACCCTCTGGAAACATCGACGACGATTCCGCGATCATCTGTGACATGGGTGCGAGCCGCGGTCGAGCACGCTTCCTCCCGCGGCGACGAACCGCCAAGAGTACCCGCGCGGATGGAGC
>DATFGG010000057.1:0-2604 GCA_035249665.1 Actinomycetota bacterium
GTCGTGAACGTCGACGGTTGCAGGTCGGGATCGCGCCGGGTCCAGCGACGGAACGCCTCCGCGGTGCCGTCGCCGATCACCGCGACCTTCGCGCGGACGTCGCGCGGCGAAGCGAGCCGATCGCGGAGCACATCGACCGTCGCCCGGCTGGTGAGCGTGATCCAGTCGAACGTTCCCGACGACAGGTCCTTCAACGCCGCCGTCAGGGCGGCCGAGCGGGCGGGCGCGATCCGGATCGTCGGCGCGATCAGGACGCGCGCCCCGCGGCGCTCGAGCTCTCGCACCAACGGACGGGCCTGCTCGGCCGGGCGCGTCACCACGACCGTCCGTCCGGCGAGCGTGCGCCTCACTCCGCGGTCCCCTGCACCTCCGCGAGGATCCGGTCGGCGCCGTCGGCGCGCAGGCGCTGCGCCAGCGTCGAGGCGAGCACGCCGGGCTCGTTGCTCTCGGACGCGGTCCGGATCACCTTCGCGCCGTCGGCGGTCGCGACGAGACCGACCATCCGTATCCGGTCGCCCTTCGTCGCGGCGAGCGCGCCGAGCGGGAGGTCGCAGCCGCCACCGAGCAACTGGACGAGCGCCCGTTCCGCCTCGAGCGCGCGCCGCGAGGGCAGGTGATCGAGCACGGAGACGACGGCCCTCGTGGTCCGGTCCCCGGCACGCACCTGCACGGCGAGACTCCCTTGGCCGGGTGCCGGCACCATCTCGTCCACGCGGAGACGCCTCGAGTGCGGCGGGTCGATCCCGAGGCGCGCGAGCCCCGCCGCCGCGAGCACGAGCCCGTCCACCTCACCGTCGGCGAGCTTCCGGAGTCGGGTGTCGACGTTCCCGCGGATCTCGGTGACGCCCATGCCCGGGAAGCCGGCGAGCAGCTGGGCGCGGCGCCGGACGCTGGAGGTGCCCACCACGAGCCCCGGCGGGAGCGTGGCCTCGCGGCCGATGAGGACGTCGAGCGGATCGGCGCGCTTGGGGACGGCGGCGATCACGACGTCGTCCTCGTCCTCGGCAGGCAGGTCCTTCGCGGAATGGACCGCGACGTCCACCTCTCCCGTGCGGAGCGCTTCCAGGATCCGGTCGACCCAGAGGCCCTTCATCCCGGACGGCGACTCCGTGGATGCGACCCCTTCGTCGCCGGACGTCGACATCGGGACGATCTCCGATCGGAAGGCGTTCGCGGACAGCAGCGTGGCCACCTCTTCCGCCTGCGCCAGCGCGAGGGCGGAACGCCGCGTCGCGATCCGGAGGGTGGTCACTCCCTGTCGAGGAGGGAAGGGTCGAGGCCGAGGAGGTCGACGAGCAGGGCCGCGTGCGTGCGCTCCGACCCCGGCTCGGACCGTTCCTTCAACGCCACGATCGGGTCGTGGAGGAGCTTCGCGACGATCCCGCGCGCGAGCGCTTCGACGGCTGCGCGCTCGTCGGGGGAAAGATCGACCAGGCGGGCCGCCTGGCGTTCCAGCTCGCCCTGCAGGATCGCATCGCCCTGGCGGCGGACCGCGCGGATCACGGGGGAGAGCTCCTCCCCGCGGCGACGGACGACGTACCGTCGAACCTCCTCGGACACGATCTGCCTGGCGCGCGCCACCGCCTCGTCCTCCTCCGCGGAACCACGGTCTCGCAGCGCGTCGACGTCGAAGAGCGTCACGCCCGGGAGTGCGCTGGTCCCCGACTCCACGTCGCGCGGCACGGCCAGGTCGAGCAGCACGAGCGGGGACGCATGACCCGACCGAGCCGCACGGATCTGTTCCGCGTGGACCACCACGCCGGTCGCTCCCGTCGCCGACAGCACGAGGTCCGCCCCTCGTAACGCGTCGGGGAGCGAGTCGAGATCTCCCGGCTCCGCCTGACTCCGCTCGGCGAGCGCCCGAGCGTGCGGGAGCGAGCGGTTGAGGATGCGGATCTGCCCCACCCCGCGCCTGCGGAGGTGCTTCACGCCCAGGGAGGCCATCGTGCCCGCGCCGATCACGACGACCGATCGACCGGAGAGGTCGCCGAGTACCTCTTCAGCCAGCGCGGCGGCCCGGCCAACGAACGCGTCGGGAGCGGCCCCGAGCGACGTCTCCTGACGGATCCGTCGTCCGGCCTTCGACGCCGCGTGGAACAGCCCCCGCATCCGGGTGCCGGCTGCCCCACCGCCGTCGGCGAGACGCAGCGCCTCTCGGACCTGGGTTTGGATCTGCGTCTCGCCGAGAACCATCGAGTCCAACCCGCCGGCCACCGAGAACAGGTGCTCGACGGCGTCTCGTTCCCAGTGGGCGTAGAGGCCGTTCGCGAGCTCCGTCTCCGGGACGCCCCGTGTCTCCGTCAGCAACCGCTTGAGAGACAGGAAGCCGGTGTGATAGCTCGGGACCGATCCGTAGATCTCCACGCGGTTGCACGTCGACAGGACGACGGCCTCGTCCACGCCGTCTGCGTCCTCTACGCGCCGGTACACCTTCGCCAGGTCGTCCTCGGCGAACGCGAGCCGCTCGAGCAGGTCGATCGGTGCGCGCCGGAACGAGAGCCCGAGGGCGAGGACGGCCATGACCGAGGAATCCTACCCAGCGACGGTCCCGAGACGACCGGGGTCGAACGGCTCCGGGTCGAACGGGGCGTCGTGCCCGAGCAG